>NZ_JACFYJ010000034.1:0-80880 GCF_037126505.1 Paraburkholderia bengalensis | reverse complement strand
TTTGCTTACTTTCTTTGCGGCGGCAAAGAAAGTAAGTGCCGCCCCGCACAGGGGTAACGCCTGCGCCGCGAGGCGCTATCGCGGATGCCCGCGCAAAGGCAAGCACACACTGGCAACGCCCGCGCCGCGAAAGCACCATCGCGGATGCCCGCGCAAAGGGCAAACACACACCGGCAACGCCCGCGCCGAGAAGGCGCAAACGCCAACGCTAAGCGCGAATGGCCGCGCCAAGGGCATGCACCCCCTTCCGATGATCCGCCGCCAAAAACATATACATCGCGGGCACGACAAAAAGCGTGAACAGCGTCCCAATCGATAGCCCGGAAAAAATCACGAGCCCCATCGCGTTGCGCCCAGCAGCGCCCGCACCCGAAGCGATCACCAGCGGCAAAACGCCCAGCACCATCGCTGCCGTCGTCATCCGAGTTGGCCGCAAGCGCACGGCGGCCGCTTCCTCGAGTGCTTCGCGCTTGCCATGTCCCGCGCGCTGCAACTCGTTGGCGAACTGTACGATCAGAATGCCGTGCTTGCTGACGAGCCCCATCAGCGTGACAAGTCCAACCTGCGTGTAGATGTTCAACGTCGACAGCCCCAGATTGATAAAGATCAGCGCACCAATCAACGCCATCGGCATCGACACGAGAATCACCACAGGATCACGGAAGCTCTCGAACTGCGCAGCGAGCGCGAAAAACACGATGATCGTCGCGAACATCAGCGTCACCACGAAGCCGCCCGACTCCTGCAAGAACTGCCGCGACAGCCCCGAGTAGTCCGCCGTGTAGCCGGTGGGCGCGGCATCCGCGGTCGCCTTGCGCAGGAAGTCGAGCACTTCGCCCTGCGAGATGCCGGGCGCGACCACGCCGGAAATCGTCGCCGAGTTCAGTTGCTGGAAGTGATTGATCGATTCGGGCACGACGTTCTGCTTCAGATGCATGACCGTCGACGCCGGAATCACACTGCCGTCCGGCGTGCGCAAATAATAGTCGAGCACTGCGACGGGTTCAGGCGATCCGTTTGCAGCACCTGCGGAATCACCTTGTACGAGCGGCCGGCAAGCGAAAAGTAATTCACGTAATTGCCGCGGACTCCGAACGAAATAGCGGATGCAGAATTCAACAGCCCAATGCCGCGCATAGCGTAGCATGCGTCGTTGCGAACGCGATCATGCAGCCAGAGCTTTTAGGGGAATAGAAGCGGCGAACGGTCGGTAAACGTCAAATGGGACAGGCGCGCCGCATATGTCATGTGTTGACATATGCGGCATGCTTCAGATTGAGGATGAAGTAGGAAGCGATCGAACGTCGCTGCGAGGGGCGATTTAACAATCATGCAAGGGCACGCGCACAATCGCGGTCGGACCCTGCGTTTACCTGCCTGTGACATGTGCCCGCCGTGCACCGCTGCAAGCGCATGAAAGCTAGTGGATGCCCGCTCCGCGCTCGCCCGATACCGCTACCGTGCCCGGCTTGCGCAACATCTTGTCGACTTCGCCCGCATGCAGTTCTTCGACGGCGATCATCTGCCGCGCATACTCTTCGAGTGCGACGGAGCGGTCCTTCACGAGCGCGAGCAGATCGCGATACAGGCCGAGCGCGACTTCTTCGGCCACGAGCGACTCGTGCAGGATGGACGCGATGTCCGTCGTATGGGAATCGAGCAGCGGCCCGATGCCAAGCGACGGGTACTCGCCGAGCGTCGTGATCCATTCGCCCGCGAGATGCGCGTGCTGCAACGATTCGTCGGCTTGCTGGCGCAGCCACGACACGATGGGAATGCGCCCGAAGCCGAACACGAGAAACGAGTAATGTGTATAACGAACCACGCCCGCCAGTTCCGATTCGAGTATCTGGTTCAGCACGGCAATGACCTTGCCCTTGTCGATCTCTGACATGTGGCCCTCCGCGGCAGTCGTCGAAAATCGGTGCGACAAAGAGTTTCATTGTTGGCTGCACCTACTCAAAGATCAAGTGAATCGCGAGAACGCCGGCGTCAACGCGTGACGACGACGGGCACGCCCACGGGCTGCGCATAAACGATGCCGCGTGCCGGCACGACGGGATAAGCAGGCGCCGCGACGATGGGCACGGCGACGGTCGCGTAAGGCAAGGGTTTCGCGGGCGCGGGCGGCGGCAGGACGGCGACATAGGGCACGACGGCCCCCATGGGCGCGATGGGCACGACGTATGGCGGTTGCGGCGGCACATAGTTCAGCGTGCGGGCGGGCGCGTACCACACGGCGGGCACATAGGCGGCATGGACGAAGACGGTGCCTGCGAAAGCGCTCGTCGAGCAGGCGAGGCCCATTGCGGCGATGGCGGACGTGTAAGCAGAGCGAATGTTCACATGAAACTCCTTGAGCGGGACATGACGTTGCCGTCGACGTGCCAAACGATACGCAACGCATTCGCGTGATGGCAGCGATTACTTGTTTCATTCAATGTCGGAAAAAGCACGCTCATGTTTGAAGCGCTCGCTGCGCAATGAACGAAACGCGGCGAAACACGGCGAAACGCGGCGAATCGCGATGAGAGTTCGTGACGCGAGAGCCGACGACATGAATCGACATAACTTTGAAATTGCCATCGACGGTCCGCGCAACCAGAATTCGCTTCGCCAACGACGAATCGCAACACGACGTAGCGAAGAAGTTGAATCGAAACGATGGAGATGGGAAATGAAGAAGCTGATCGCTATGCTGGCTTTGTGCATTGCATCGACGGCCGCGATGGCCCAGACGGCGCCGCAACCGATGGCTGGGTCGCCACGCATGCAGCGCATGGAGCAGCAGTTGCAGGAGCGCTTCGCGGCCGCGAACACGACGCACGACGGCAAGCTGACGCTCGCTCAGGCGCAGGCGGGCATGCCGCGTATCGCGCAGTATTTCAATGAGATCGATACGCAGAAGCAGGGCTATGTGACGCTCGCGCAGATCGAGCAGTTCGTGGCGCAGCGCGCGGGATCGCACTGACGTAAGACGGGTCGGCATGACGCTACACTGTTGCAACGCAGGCTGTTGCATTGCAGCCTCCGACATCAGCGACGAAGGACGAAGGAGTCTATTCATGGACCGACCCGCCCGCATCATCGTGCTCGACGACGAAGCGGAATTGCGCAACATGCTGCAGCGCTTTCTGAGCGGACATGGGTTCGAAGTCCGCGCCGTCGAGAACAGCAAGCGTCTCGAACGTTATTTGCAGCGCGAGCCGTATGACCTGCTGGTGCTCGATCTGATGATCGGCGAAGAAGACGGCCTGCAGATCTGCGCAAAACTGCGGGCAGAAGGACACACGCTGCCCATTCTGATGCTCACGGCCAAGGGCGATCCGCTCGATCGCGTGATCGGCCTCGAAACGGGCGCCGACGACTACCTCGCCAAGCCGTTCCTGCCGCGCGAACTGGTGGCGCGGATCAACGCGCTACTGCGTCGCCAGAAGATCGCGTCGAACGATCCGACCGTCACCACGCAGACGCTGCGTTTCGGCGATTTCCGGCTCGATGTCGGCAAGCAGTGTCTGTATCGGCACGACGATCCCCTCGAACTGCATTCCGCGCAGATGCTGCTGCTCACGGCGCTCGCCGCGTCGCCGAACCGCGCGGTGAGCCGCGACAACCTGATCGCGCGAGCGCGCGGGCGCGATCACGATGCGCTCGATCGCAGCATCGACGTGCAGATCTTGCGGCTGCGGCAGGCGATCGAAAGCGATCCGTCGAAGCCGCGCTTCATCAAGACCGTGTGGGGCGTCGGCTACATGCTGGTCGCCGATGTCGACGCATGAACGCGCGCGGCGCCCGGAGCGGGTTGCGCTGGCTGCTGCCGCGCAGCGTGCTGGCGCGCAACATTGCGCTGCTGATCGTGCTGGTCGCGTTCAGCCAGATTTGCGCGCTGAGCGTGCTGGTGCATTACGTGCAGAAGCCGCGCATCGAGCGCGCAGCCGCCGTGTTCGGCACGTACATCAAGACGCTGGACAGTGCGCTCGCGGCATCGCCCGAGGCCGCGCGCGACACGCTTGTCGCACGCCTCGACGCGCGCAGCGATCCGCCCGCCGAAGCAGTGAGCGAACCGCGCGTGCGCCTGCTCGCGTTTTATCGCACGTATCAGCTCGCGACGTTTCTCGAGACACTGCGCGGCTATCTGCCCGCCGGCACGGAAGTCCGCTGGCAGGGCGCGCCGCATCCGCGCATGTGGATACGCATGCACGTCGCGAGCACGCCGTATTGGGTCGGCCTGCAGGTGCCCGAAGAAGCGCAGGGCGGGGGCTTGCTGACGGCCGTGCTGCTGTCGATCGGGCTCGCGATGCTGGCCGCGTTGACGGGCTTTGCATTGCAGGCGTGGCTGAACCGTCCGTTGCGCGAACTCGCGCAGTCCGCGCGGCGCGTGAGCGCGGGCGAGATGCCGCCGCCGCTGCCCGTCGACGGCCCGACGGAAATCGCGCAAGTGAGCAGTGCCTTCAACCAGATGACGCAGGCCTTGCAGCAGGCAGAAGCAACGCGCGCGCTGATGCTCGCGGGCATTTCGCACGACATCCGCACGCCGCTGACGAAGCTGCGCCTCGCGATGGCGATGGCCACGGGCACAGGGGGCGACGAGGCCTTCGTGAGCGCGGCGGAATCGTATCTCGACCAGATCGACACGATCCTCCAGCAGTTCATGGACTACGCGGGCAGCGGCGAGCGCGAAACGCCGCAAGCGGGCGATCTGAACGCGCTGATCAGCCAGTTGGCCGCGGACTTCGCGGGGCTCGGGCACGAGTTCGAGTTGCAGCTGGGCGAGTTGCCCGAACATGCATTCCGGCCCATCACGATGATGCGTCTCGTGATGAACCTGATGCAGAACGCCGTCGTGTATGGTCAGACGGGGCTCGCCGTCAGGACCTGGGCCGAGCCGCGCGCGATCGTCGTGGCCGTCGCCGATCGCGGCAAAGGGCTGAGCGCGGAGGAACTCGAACGGCTCAAGGCGCCGTTTCAGCGCGGCAAGAATGCGCACGGCAAGACGGGCGGCACGGGGCTGGGGCTCGCGATCGTCGAGCGCATCGCGCGGCTGCACGGTGGCACGCTGGAATTTCATCCGCGCGAAGGCGGCGGGCTCGAAGTGTGGGCTGTGCTGCCCATCCAACACGATGCGCTCGCGCGCGCTGACGCGGCGCCGGCTGCGGGCGAAGCCACGGCTGCGCCATCCGTCCATTGACACGAAGACTTTTCGCGCGCGAGCCGCTAATCTGTCGGCTGTCTTGATCTCGTCCGCCGACGCAGGGCGGTAACCGCGATGACACGTGTCGAACCTCCTTTCGATCTCGCACGCTTCGAAGACGAATGGCTCGAGGCCGACGGCTACGGCGGGTTTGCGTCGGGCACCGTCGGCACGTTGCGCACGCGGCGTTATCACGCGCTGCTGCTGACGGCGACGCGCGCGCCCGCGGGCCGTGTGGTGCTCGTCAACGGAATCGAAGCATGGGTCGACGCGAACGGCATCCGCTATCCGCTGACGATGCAGCGCTATGCGCCCGATATCGTGTATCCCGACATCGCCGCGTTTCTCGTCAGCTTCGATACGGCGCCGTGGCCGACATGGCGCTTCAGGATCGATGAACAGGCGTGCGTGATCGCGGAGCTGTTCGTCGCCAAAGACAGCTGCGAAACCGTGCTGCGCTGGCGCATCGAACACGAGAACCCAAGCGACGCGCGCGGTACGAGCGCGATCACGCTGCATGTGCGTCCGCTGCTGTCGGGCCGCGACTATCACGCGCTGCATCACGAGAACGGCGCCTTCGATTTCTCGGCGTCGGTCGAAGGCGCGTGCGTGCGGTGGCAGCCGTATCACGATCTGCCCGCCATATGCGCGGCGACGAACGGCGCATACGCGCACGCGCCCGACTGGTATCGCAACTTCTGCTATGCGCGCGAACGCGAGCGCGGCCTCGATTTCACCGAAGATCTCGCGACGCCCGGTCTCTTCACGTTCGATCTGCTCGCCGGTACCGCCGTCATGATATTGAGCGCCGCCCGTACGCCGCCGGATGCGCCGCCCGATGCGCCGCCCGATGCGCCGCCCGATACGCCGCCCGATACGCGCCGTCCACTCGATCACGCCGACGCGCTCGCGCAGGCAGAGGCCGGCCGTCGCGCGGCTTTCGCTTCGCGCCTGGAGCGATCCGCCGATGCGTATGTCGTGTCGCGATCGGCCGGCCGTACGATCGTCGCGGGCTTTCCGTGGTTCACCGACTGGGGCCGCGATACGTTCATCGCGATGCGCGGCCTGCTGATCGCCGCGGGCCGTCATGCGGAAGCCGAATCCATTTTGCTCGCATGGGCGGGCACGATTTCGCAGGGCATGTGTCCGAACCGCTTTCCGGATTACGGCGACGAGCCCGAATACAACTCGGTCGATGCGTCGCTCTGGTTCGCGGTCGCCGTGAACGATTATTTGTCGACGGGGCACGCGTCGAGCGGCACGCGGGAGCGTCTGCAGGATGCCGTCGATACGATCCTGTCCGGCTACACGCAGGGCACGCGCTACGGCATCCGCGCGGACGACGACGGCCTGCTGCGCGCGGGCGTACCCGGCGTGCAGCTCACGTGGATGGACGCGAAGGTCGGCGACTGGGTGGTGACGCCGCGCATCGGCAAGCCGGTCGAAGTGCAGGCGCTGTGGTTCAACGCATTGCGCATTGCAGCACAGTGGAATTCGCGCTGGCAGGCGAGCGCCGCGCGCGTGATGGAGTCGTTTGCGCAGCGCTTCGTCGATCCGCAATCGGGTGCGCTCTTCGATAACGTCGACGTCGATCATGTGCGCGGCACGGCGGATCGCTCGATCCGGCCCAATCAGATTTTCGCCGCGGGCGGGCTGCCGTTCGCGCTTGTCGAGGGGGAGGCGGCGCGCGCCGTGATCGCGCAGGTGGAAACGCATCTGCTGACGCCGCTCGGCTTGCGCACGCTGTCGCCGCAAGATCCCGCGTATCGCGGCCTTTATGCGGGCGCGCCGCCCGAACGCGACGGCGCCTACCATCAGGGCACCGTGTGGCCGTGGCTGCTCGGGCCGTTCGTCGAAGCATGGCTGCGCGCGCAGCGGCCCGACGCGGCAACGCGCGCAGCCGCCCGCGCGCGCTTTCTCGCACCGCTCGACGCGCATCTGGACCGTGCGGGCCTCGATCACATTTCAGAGGTCGCCGACGGCGACGCGCCGCATGCGCCGGGCGGCACGCCGTTTCAGGCGTGGTCCCTCGGGGAGCGGCTACGGATCGGGGTGCTGCTCGATGAGATTCAATACACGCGATGAGCCTGAATCGCACACCTTGTGCCCCGCTGATCGCCGTGTGCATCGCCGTGATGCTCATCGCCGCTGCCTTCAACACCATCAATCTTCTCGAAGCTTACGGAAGCGGACCGCCGTATTACGCCCGAACCGTCAACATGGACAAATGGCAAAACCCATTGCCCGCGCTCGCCGTCATCGATCTGGCAGCGTTCGTCCTGTTTCTTTTACGCGTCCGATGGTGCACGCGGCCCGCCAGCGGCCGCAAGTCCTGCAAGCCCTCTCCCTGACGCGAACCCTCCAACCGCGCTAGGATGTCAGTCCGACCGTCATCCGACAGACGAGGACGCTGCCATGCCCGCGCTGCGCGCTGCGAATCTGCTTGCCACCGCCGAAGGGATGCGCCTGCACTCCAGCGAGTGCGCGCGATGGCAGCGCTGGGGTCCCTATCTGAGCGAGCGTCAGTGGGGCACGGTGCGTGAGGATTACAGCCCCAACGGCACGGCATGGGACTACTTGCCGCACGATCACGCGCGCAGCCGCGCATACCGCTGGGGCGAAGACGGCATCGGCGGATTCGGCGACGAGACGCTGGACTGGTGCGTGTCGATTGCGATGTGGAACCGGGCCGATCCCATTCTGAAGGAGCGCCTGTTCGGCCTGACGAATCAGGAAGGCAACCACGGCGAAGACGTCAAGGAGCTGTACTTTTACCTGGACGGCACGCCGACGCATTCCTATATGCGTATGCTCTACAAGTATCCGCACGCCGCGTTTCCGTATCAGGATCTCGTCGAAGAGAACGGCCGGCGCGGCACGGACTTGCCCGAATACGAAGTGCTCGACACGGGCGTGTTCGACGATCTGCGTTATTTCGACGTAACCGTCGAGTATGCGAAGAACACGCCCGAAGACATCGTGATGCGCGTCACCGTCGAAAATCGCGCCGACGAATCCGCTTGCATCGATCTGCTGCCGCAATTCTGGGCGCGCAATAAATGGTCGTGGAACGGCGCCGCCGAGCGCCCGCTTCTGAAGAAGGAAACGGTGCACGGCGTGACGCGGCTGCTGGGCACGCACCCGGGCCATGAGCCGATCGTCGTCACGGCGTGGTCGCCCGATACGACCGTGCTCGAATGGATCTTCTGCGAGAACGACACGAACGTCCGGCGTCATTTCGGCATGGAAGGCGACGGCCCCTTCAAGGACGGTTTCAACGATTACCTCGTGCACGGCGACGCGAACGCCATACGCCGCGACGCAGGCACGAAGGCGGCTGTGCATCTGCCGCTCAATCTGCCTCCGCACGGCACGGCTGTCGTGTATCTGCGCTGGCGGCCCGAGTTTTCCTGCGATGAAACGCCGCTCGACGCCGCCGATCTGTTCGCGCAGCGCATCGCCGATGCCGACGCGTTCTATGTGGCGTTGCAGCACGACATCGAAGGCGCGGACGAGCGGCTCGTGCAGCGCCAGGCGCTCGCGGGCATGCTGTGGTCGAAGCAGTTCTACCAGTTCGACGTGCAGCGCTGGATGGACGGCGACCCCGCTCAGCCCGAGCCGCCCGCGTCGCGCAAGCAGGGACGCAATCGCGATTGGCGGCATCTGTGCAATGCCGACATCGTGTCGATGCCCGACAAATGGGAGTATCCGTGGTACGCGTCGTGGGATCTCGCGTTTCATGCCGCCGCGTTCGCACTGATCGATCCCGAGTTCGCAAAACGTCAGCTGCTGTTGCTCGTGAAAGACCGATACATGCATCCGAACGGGCAGATTCCCGCCTACGAATGGGCGTTCAGCGATGCAAACCCGCCCGTGCATGCATGGGCCGCGTGGCGTGTCTATGAGATCGATCGCGCGCTGACGGGAAAGGGCGACCGCGATTTTCTCGAACTCGTCTTCCACAAGCTGCTGCTGAACTTCGCGTGGTGGGTGAACCGCAAGGACGCGGACGGCCGGAATATTTTCCAGGGTGGATTTCTCGGGCTCGACAACGTCGGCATTTTCGACCGCTCGTCGCCGCTGCCGACGGGCGGTCATATCGATCAGGCCGACGGCACCGCGTGGATGGCGGCCTATGCGCTGGACCTGATGCGCATCGCGCTCGAACTCGCGTTTGCGAATCACGTGTTCGTCGATATCGGCGTGAAGTTCTTCGAGCACTTTCTGTACATCGCGCAGGCCGTCAGTTGCGAAGACAACTGCGACACAGGGCTGTGGGACAGCGAAGACGAATTCTTCTACGACAAGCTGCGCCTGCCCGACGGCAGCAGCATACCGATGCGTGTGCGCTCCATCGTCGGGCTGATTCCGCTGCTCGCCGTGCATGTGCTTGAAGAGCGTCTGCACGGCTCGCTGCCGGGCTTGCGCGACCGGCTGGTCTGGTTCCTGCGCAACAAGCCCGACCTCGCGCGGCTGGTGTCGCGCTGGAACGAGCCGGGGCGCGGCAACAGCCTGCTGCTGTCGCTGCTGCGTGGGCATCGGATGAAAGCGCTGTTGCGGCGCGCGCTCGACCAGGCCGAGTTCCTGTCCGATCACGGCGTGCGCGCGCTGTCGCGCGTGCATCGCGATCAGCCGTACGTTTACCGGCACAACGGCCAGAGCTTTTGCGTGAAGTATCTGCCCGCCGAATCGGACACGCGCGTGTTCGGCGGCAATTCGAACTGGCGCGGGCCTGTGTGGATGCCCGTCAACTATCTGCTGATCGAATCGCTGTACGAGTTCCATCGCTACTATGGCGACGATTTCCGCGTCGAGTATCCGACGGGCTCGGGCAAGCAGCTGTCGCTGGCCGAAATCGCCGATGCGCTCGCGCGGCGCGCGACGACGCTGTTCCTGAAGGACGCGAACAACGAGCGCCCCGTGATGGCCGCGTATCCGCTGCTGCAGGCGGACCCGCGCTCGCAGGATCTCGTGCTCTTTCACGAATACTTTCACGGCGATAACGGACGCGGCATTGGCGCCTCGCATCAGACGGGATGGACGGGCCTGGTCGCGTTGCTGCTGCAGCCGCGCGAGGCCGCAAGCTCGGGCGTGCTGCCCGCGACGGGTGAGATGCCCGAGCGCGAGCGCGATGCCGCCCCCGTGAAGTAGATCGCTTCGCCCGCAGCCGATGCATCCGTTCGATTGAACCGCGCGGCATCGAGCCGGGTCTTTCGGATACCGCCCTTCGTGGCTCATTGACGGAACGCCTGCCATGTCCAACGACGCGAAAACGACCGACGCTTCTCCCGCCGCCCAGCCCGCCAGCTGCAAGATCGGCGCGGGGCCGCATGCCGCTGCCGCCGGGCCTGCCGGCAAGCAGCCCGCGCCGCCTTGCACGCTCGTCATCTTCGGCGCGGGGGGGCGACCTCACCAAACGGCTGCTGACGCCTTCGCTTTACAACCTCACCGTCGACGGACTGCTCGACGACGGCATGCAGATCATCGGCGTCAATCATGGCGAACGCGAGACCAAGGCATGGCTCGCCGATCTCGGCCAGTCGCTGCAGCAGTTCGCCGCCGACAAGGCGAGCGAAGCGTACACCGGCACGGTCGATGAAAAGGCCTGGCAGTGGCTGTCTTCGCGCATGGAGTACATGGCAGGCGAGTTCGATTCCGACGACGTGTACGAAGCGCTCAGGCAACGCATCGACACGACGCCGCACGCCAACGCGATCTTCTATCTCGCCGTGGGCGCGCGCTTCTTCAGGCCGATCGTCGAACGTCTCGGCAAGCATGGTTTGCTCAAAGAAGACGACGCAGAAAACGGGGAAGGCAAGCGCGGCTTCAGGCGGCTCGTGATCGAGAAGCCGTTCGGCACCGACCTCGCTTCCGCGCGCGATCTGAACGCGCACATCCTGCGTTTTGCGCAGGAATCGCAGGTGTACCGCATCGATCACTTTCTCGGCAAGGACACTGTGCAGAGCATTCTTGCCGTGCGCTTCGCGAACGCGATGTTCGAGCCCATCTGGCGGCGCGAGTACATCGACAGCGTGCAGATCACGGCGGCGGAGACGCTGGGCGTCGAGGGGCGCGGCAAGTTTTACGAGCTGACGGGTGCTTTCCGCGACATGGTGCCGAATCATCTGTTCCAGCTGCTCGCGATGGTCGCGCTCGAACCGCCCACATCGTTCGATGCCGAAGCCGTGCGCGACAAGAAGGCCGAATTGTTCGATGCGCTGGTGCCGCTGACACCCGAAGACGTCGTGTTCGGTCAATACGAAAGGGGCGATGCGGGCGTCGGTTATCGCGAGGAGCGCGACGTTGCGCGCGACAGCACGACGGAGACCTATGCCGCCGCGCGCGTGTTCATCGACAACTGGCGCTGGGCCGGCGTGCCGTTCTATTTGCGCACGGGCAAGCGCATGAGCACGAAGCGCACCGAAATCGCCGTGCAACTGAAGCGCGTGCCGTTCCTGATGTTCCGCGACACGCCCGTCGAGGCGTTGACGCCGAACGTCTTCACGCTGCGCATCGACCCTTCGCAGGGCACGCGTTTCGACTTCAACGTCAAGGTGCCCGGACCGACGATGCAGATCGGCAAGGTGCGCTCCGCGTTCAACTACAACGACTTCTTCACGGAGCGCGCGAACGTCGGTTACGAAACGCTGCTGTATGACTGCATGCTCGGCGACGAGACGCTGTTCCAGCGCGCCGACAGTATCGAATCGAGCTGGTGCGCCGTGGATCGCGTGCTGCATCCCGAAGGCGGCGCGCTGCCGGTGCACGGCTACCCGGCGGGCAGCAGCGGTCCGAAGGAAGCCGACGAACTGCTCGCGCGCGACGGCCGCGCGTGGCGCCCGCTATCGAACGACGACAACAGCCATCATGAATGAAAGGGGACACGTCTTGGTTAAAGGCAAATACGAAGCCGCCACCGGCGCGGAACGGATACTGGCGATCGATATCGGCGGCACCGGACTGAAGGCGGCCGTGATCGACGCGGACGGCGCGATGCAAAGCGAGCGTGTACGCGTGGCGACGCCGCATCCGTGCACGCCGGAGCAACTCGTCGATACGCTTGCCGCACTCGTGAAGCCGCTCGTCGACGCACATCATCCGTCGCTGATGTCGATCGGCTTTCCGGGCGTGGTGCGTGAGAACCGTGTGCTGACGGCGCCGAACATCGGGGACGCCGGCTGGCGCGGCTTCGCGCTCGCGCAAGCGCTGGCGTCGCGCGTGGGGGGCTTGCCCGTGCGCATGATCAACGACGCCGAAATGCAAGGCTTCGCGGCGATCGAAGGGGAGGGCATCGAGTTCGTGCTGACGCTCGGCACGGGCGCGGGCACGGCGCTCTTTCGTGACGGCGAGCTGATGCCGCATCTCGAGCTTGCGCATCATCCCGTGAGCAAGGGCCGCACCTATGACGAGTACATCGGTAATGCGGCGCGCGAGAAGGCGGGCAACAAGCGCTGGAATCGCCGCGTCGAGAAAGTGATCGGCATCCTCGCTTCGCTCGTCAACTACGACAAGCTGTGGATCGGCGGCGGTAATGCGGAGCGCCTGACGTTCGAATTGCCGTCGAATGCCGCCATCGTATCGAACGCGGCGGGCATCGAAGGCGGCGCGAGGCTCTGGCATCCGAAATCGGTGCGCGAGACGCGGCAATTGCCGGAAGCGAACCAGAAGTCAGGCGTGTTCGGCTGAGGCGAACGCGGCTCACGGCGCGCGTGGAATAAACGGGCATGGCCGTTCGTTTCCTGCACGGCGGTCACGCACGCAGGACCGCGCCTCGTTCGACGGAGCCGCTCGATGAAAACAACGCTTGCATTCGCCCGCCTAATATCCGTTTTGCTGTTTGCGGCGGCGGCATCCATCGGCGCGCCGCAGGCCTACGCTGCCGACGCCTTCGAGGTAAGCTCGCCCGGCACGCCCGACGGCGGCACGATCGATTCGAGCCACGCAGCCAGCGCGAACCATTGCGGCGGCGACAACCTGTCGCCTGCCGTGCAATGGCGCAACGCGCCCTCGGGCACGCGCAGCTTCGCCGTGACGCTGTTCGATCCCGACGGCGCCAAAGGCATCGGCGTGATTCACTGGGTGCTGTACGGGATACCTGCGTCGATCAACGCGATGGCGCACGGCGCATCGGCGCCCCCGGGCAGCACAAGCGGTATCAACCGCACGGGGCAGCCGGGCTATTACGGCCCGTGCCCGCCCATCGGCGACGTGCCGCATCACTTCGTGCTGCAGGTCTATGCGCTCGATCTCGCGCCCGACGCGCTGCCGGCCGGGCTCAATCACGACGCGTTTCTCGCGGCTATCAACGGTCATGCGCTGGCTGCGAGCAGCACCGTGCTGCGCTACGGGCGCTAGCGCAGCGAGGCGCGATCAGCGCGGCGCGTCGCCCCAGCGGTACTCGACGGTGGCATCGTCGAGCTGCTTCTTCAGTTCCGGGTCGAGTGCGAGGTCGACGGCGGCAAGCGAGTCGTTCAACTGATCGACGCGGCTCGCGCCAATAATCGCCGACGTAATGGTGGGATTCGCCAGCACCCACGCGATCGCCGTTTTCGTCAGCGGCTCGCCCGTTTTTGCGTTGATGTCGCGCAGCGTCTCGATGGTCTTGAACTCGCGCTCGTGCCAATAGCGATCCGAGTACATCGCGCCCGCCTGGCCGACGGTTGCCGTGAAGCGTCCTTCCGAAGGCTTCGTGTCGTGCCGGTGCTTGCCCGTCAGCAGGCCGCCTGCGAGCGGGTTGTACGGAATCACGGCCAGGCCCTCTTCGTCGGCGAGGGGCAGCAGTCCGCGCTCGATCTGGCGGAACAGCAGGTTGTAGCGCGGCTGCACGGACACGAAGCGCGCGACGCGCAACACGTCCGCGCGGCCCAGCATGCGTGCGAGCCGGTACGCGAGATAGTTCGACACGCCGATATAGCGCGCCTTGCCCGAGCGCACGATGGCATCGAGTGCTTCGAGCGTTTCGTCGAGCGGCGTGTCGCGGTCGTCGGAATGCAGCTGGTACAGGTCGACGTAATCGGTGTTCAGGCGGCGCAGCGAATCGTCGATGGCGTCGAGCAGATGCTTGCGCGACGCGCCCTGATTCCACGGATGCGGACCGACCTTGCCGACCGCCTTGGTCGCGAGAATGAAACGCTCGCGCTTGCCTTTGAGCCAGCGCCCGATGATTTCTTCGGTGCGGCCCGCGAGATTCTCGCCGCCGCCAAGCGGATAGACGTCGGCTGTATCGATGAAATTCACACCGGCGTCCGTCGCCTTGTCGAGAATGGCGTGCGAGACGTCTTCCTCGGTTTGCAAGCCGAACGTCATCGTACCGAGACACAAACGCGAGACAGTAAGACCGGTGTTGCCGAATTTGCGGTATTGCATGATCGACTCCGCGATAACAGGACAATGAAGGGTTGAGTGGCCGACAAGAGACAGAGCATAGCGGCTCTCGTCCATTCGCGTGGCGGGGCTGCCGCAAAGCATTCATTGCGCTGACAGCGCGCGCCGATCGAAATAAACTTTCAGAACGGGCAAGATCTAAACGGTTTTGTCGCCAGACGGAAATTCGACTGGGGGTTCATCTTCGATGAGCGCAGAACGAGACGACAGCGAGGCCGCGGTGATCCGCCTTGGGCGTTCGCGCGCATGGGCGGTCGCTGCGGGTGTGACGGCCATTGCGATGGGCGCGGCCGTGGCCTGCGTGATTGCCGTCAGGAGAAAAAAGGGCAACGCGCGCGTGCCCGAGCCGCTCAAGAGCGTCGATCTGGATCGCTATACGGGGCACTGGTTTGAGTTCGCGCGCTACGACAATCACTTCGAGCGCGGCCGCGATTTCGTCACGGCCGACTATGCAAAGCGCGAAGACGGCTCGATCAGCGTAATCAACACGGGCCGCGAAGGCGGAGAGGGCGGCGTGCGGCGCATCGCGCGCGGCAAGGCGCGCGTGGTGCCCGGCTCGAACAACGCGAAACTGAAGGTGTCGTTTTTCGGGCCGTTCTACGTTGGCGATTACTGGGTGCTCGATCATGCCGACGACTACGGCTGGTCGATCGTCGGCGAACCGGGCGGCACCTACCTCTGGATACTCACACGCGAAGCGCAGCCCGCCGTCGAGTTGCAGCGCGCGTTGCTGCAGCGCGTGCATGCACTGGGTTACGACCTGTCGATGCTGCGCCGTACACGGCACTGAATGCGGTTGAAAATTTTTCTATCGGCCTTTCCTTTTGCGAAGGCGCGACGCCGTGCATTCCATCTCGCGACGTCGCGACCGCCGTTTGCGCGGTAACTCTTGCCTTTTCCCCGAATCATTTGGCGCAATTCGTGCCGCAAGTCACGCCGCTTTTTCCGTCGGCACGGATTTCGCATCGTTGTCCGCATGGCTGCCCGCAGGGTCCGCGCAGACATCTGCGGCTTTCTCAACGCGAGTGTGACCTGCCCACGTAAAGAATCGAGTGAAGGAACCGTGGCCTGTCGCACCAGAACTGCGTCATATGTCATGGATACCAACCGAACTCTCACGACCATTCGAAGCGGCGCGCACCGCATCACCGATCATCGCGACGACATCTACTTCGCAGCGGTATCGACCACGCGCATGCCCATGATCGTCACCGATCCGCATCAGCCCGACAACCCGGTGATCTTTGCGAACTACGCGTTTTTGCGCATGACGGGTTATGAATTGCCCGAGATCATCGGCAGCAACTGCCGCTTTTTGCAGGGGCCGGAAACGGACCGCGCAACCATCGATGAAGTGCGCGCCGCTGTCGCCGACCGGCGCGAACTCGCGACGGAGATCCTCAACTATCGCAAGGACGGCTCGACGTTCTGGAACGCGCTGTTCATTTCACCCGTGTTCGACGAGCAGGGCAAACTCGTGTACTTCTTCGGCTCGCAGCTCGACGTGAGCCGCCGGCGCGATGCGGAGGACGCGCTGCATCAGGCGCAGAAGATGGAAGCGCTCGGACAGCTGACGGGCGGTATCGCGCACGACTTCAACAACCTGCTGCAGGTGATGGCGGGCTACGTGGACGTGCTGCAGATGGGCATCGACGGCGCTGCGGGCAGCAGCGTGCAAGGCCCGGCGATGGCGCAGAGCCTCGATCGGATTCGCGGCGCGGTGGCCAAGGCGACGACGCTCACGCAGCAGTTGCTCGCGTTTGCGCGCAAGCAGAAGCTGGTCGGGCGCACCGTCAATCTGAACACGCTCGCGGACAGCATGGTCGAACTCGCGCGGCGTACGCTCGGCGAGAACATCTCGCTCAGAACCGAATACGAGGAGGGGCTGGGCAACTGCCGCGTCGATTCGACCCAGCTGGAAGTGGCGCTGCTCAACGTGTTGCTCAATGCGCGCGACGCGCTCTCTGCCCAGCGCGACGGCATGGTGACCGTGCGCACGGAAACCGTCGATCTGGACCAGCAGGAGATGATCGGCTTCGCCGATCTGCGGCCCGGCCGCTACGTGACGATCGCCATTTCGGACAACGGCTGCGGCATACCGCCCGAGATCGTGGACCGGGTGATGGACCCGTTCTTCACCACGAAGGACGAGGGCAAGGGCACGGGTCTGGGGCTGTCGATGGTCTATGGCTTTGCCAGGCAGTCGGGCGGTGCGGTGAACCTGTACTCGGAGCCGGGTGTGGGGACGACGCTGCGCCTGTATTTCCCCGCCGTCGAAGGTCACGCGCAGCGCCGGCCGTCCGCGCCGAAGGCCATCGAAAAGGCAGGCAACGAAATGATCCTGATCGTCGACGACCGCGTCGAAGTGGCGGAAGTCGCGCAGGCGATGCTCGAGCAGACCGGCTATCGCACGCACGTCGTGCTGAACACGAAAGAAGCGATGGACATTCTGCAGAACGGTACGCGCGTCGATCTGCTGTTCACCGATCTCATCATGCCGGGCAACATGAACGGCGTGATGCTCGCGCGCGAGGCGAGACGGCTTCATCCGAAGATCAGGGTGCTGCTGACGACGGGCTATGCCGATGCCTCGCTCGAACGGACCGACGCAAGCGGCAGCGAGTTCGACATCATTCACAAGCCGTATCGGCGGGCGGAGCTGGCGCGTAAGGTGCGCATCGTGTTGAATGGGCCGACGGGTGTCGGCTAGCGTTCGGAGTTTCCGGTTTCGGGCGAAGCGCTCGGAACGCGCGAGCCGTCTTGCGGTGCGTGTTTCCTCGCGTTCCATCCGCCACGCCACCCGGATAAAATTCGCATTCGATTCCGTTCAACCTCGGCGAATCGCTCCGCACGAACGCTTGCGGCGCATTCGCGTTTCAACCGGATCTCGAATGTTGCCACCTGCCACGCCTGATAACGAGCGCGAACGCATCGAGACGTTGCGTTCGCTTCACATACTGGACACGCCACCCGAAGAGCGGTTCGACCGCCTCACGCGACTCGCGCGACGCCTGTTCGGCGTGCCGATTGCGGCCGTCACGCTGGTCGACAGCCACCGTCAGTGGTTCAAGTCGCATCCGGGCCTCGACGCCTCGGAAACGCCCCGCGACGTGTCGTTTTGCGGCCACGCCATTCTCGGCGATGAACTGTTTCTCGTGAACGACGCATCGCTCGATGCGCGCTTCGCCGACAACCCGCTGGTTCTCGGTGATCCGAATATCCGCTTCTACGCGGGCTATCCGCTCACCGTCGACAATGGCAGCCGGCTCGGCACGCTGTGTCTGATCGACGTGAAGCCGCGCGCGCTCGACGACGAAGAGCGTGTGCTGCTGCGCGATCTTGCACGCATGGCTGAACAGGAAATCGCGGCCGTGCAGCTCGCGACGACGGATGAATTGACGGGCCTGTCGAATCGCCGCGGCTTCGAAGCGCTCGCGCAGCATGCCATCAGGCTGTGCAAGCGCGCGCAAAAACCGGCGTCGCTACTGTTCTTCGATCTGAACGACTTCAAGCAGATCAACGACGTGTATGGTCACGCGGAAGGCGATCGTGCGTTGATTGCATTTGCAACGGTGTTGCGCACGGCCCTGCGCGAGACCGATGTGATCGGCCGGCTAGGCGGCGATGAATTCGTTGTGCTGCTCATCGACTCGGATGACGACGGAACGATGCAGACCATCGAGCGGTTCAGGCATCAGCTGAACATCCACAACGATGCGGCGCAAACGCCGTATCAATTGCACTGCAGCGTGGGCACGGCCACCTGGGCGCCCGACAGCGCGCTTGGCATCGGCGAGTTGCTCAATCAGGCCGACGGCGCGATGTACGCGAACAAACGCGCGCAACGCTAGCACTCGGGCGGTCGCGCAAACGTTTGTCGCCGCCGCCCGCATGGAGACTGCGCGCGACTGCGCGACTCGCGCGCTTCTGTTGGCGCCTAGCGGTTTACCTGCACCCAGCGTTCCTCGCGTTCGAGGCGCAGCAGCGCGTGTTCGAACATCGCTCGCGCACGGCCCGAGATATTGGCGAGGTAGACGTGCAGCAGCGCATCGGCGGGCGTGCGCGACGCGCAGCTGACGCTGTACTGCTCGAACGCGCTCAACTGCATGATGATGTTCGCCAGATGCTTCGGGCACTCGCACGCAATCGTCGTCGATGCATGCGCCATGGCCATCAGCGCTTCGTCAGAGTAGTGCCGTTGCGGCGCCGGTTCGCGCGTGTCGGGCTGCACGGCTGTATGGCCCGAGTCGCGCTGGATTTCCTTCATCATCTGCGCGATCGAGTTCGGGTCGAGCGGCTCGCGTATCGCGCGCACGCCCACGCGCTCCAGCAGACTCAGCGTGTTCGCCGCCGCGAACGCGTACACGACGACGATATTTTCCGCATGCGTCGCCGCGCTCAGCGCGAGCACGCGTT
Source organism: Paraburkholderia bengalensis (assembly GCF_037126505.1). Lineage (NCBI taxonomy): Bacteria > Pseudomonadati > Pseudomonadota > Betaproteobacteria > Burkholderiales > Burkholderiaceae > Paraburkholderia > Paraburkholderia bengalensis. Next base: position 61,889 of record NZ_JACFYJ010000034.1, on the reverse strand, counting down.
CGACATCGTCCGCATGCAGCGAAGGCAGATGAACGATGAGCACGTCGGCGGGCTGGTTCATGCGTTCGGAGAACGCGGCCGTCATGTTTTCGAACACCTTCGGCTCGTTCGCGAGCTCGGCCTGCATCGCGTGCAGATGCTGGCGCAGCGTGTGCGCGAGCGCGGTGCCGACGATGCGCAGCCGCAGGCCCGGGCGTCCTTCGCCAAGCGGCGAGACGGGCGTCTTGTCGACGTGCATGAAGGCGAGCCGTTCGAGCTCGCTGGTCTGCAGGGTCGCGATGGAGCCGATCGAATAGCCGCGATCCACAAGCCCTTTGATCATCGCCACGCGACGCACGTCGGCCTCGCTGTAGAGGCGATGTCCCGATTCCGTCGTAGGCGGCGCCACGACGCCGTAGCGGCGCTCCCAGATCCGCAGCGTGCCGACGGGAAGATTGGCCATCCGCGCGACGGCGCCGATCCGATAACGCGGCACGACTTCTGGATCATCCACTGTGTTGTTCATGACTCGAAAACCCTTGAGAAGTCGATTCGAGTCTAACAAGCACGATAATGTTTTGAGGCGGATTTTTTTGCTCAAAGCGCGCGCGAAACCGCATGCATCAATGCTCTGCGGGCGAAACACCTTTTCCAGACAAGCATTTGCGGCTTCTTGCCCAGCTTCTGTCCCGCATCAGGAACTCGCGTATCGCAGCGATGTTGTTCCCGTTTTGTCCAGGATTGCTTGCCGCGCGCGAGGACAGGAATCCTTCACGTTGAATGCATCTATAGCGAACGCGTGTGTGTCGAGCCGCGCACGATCAGTTGCGGCGGCGACGTCACGCACATGCGCTGCGCTTTTTGCTGCGCAGCACGCGAGGGCCGCTCGATCAGCTCGCGCAGCAACGACACCGCGAGTTCGGCGGCTTCGACCGTCGGCACAGCGACCGTGGTGAGCGGCGGGCGCGATTGCTGTGCGAGCTGGATGTCGGTGATGCCGATGACGGACAGATCGTGCGGCACGTCACGTCCGAGATCCGCGGCGGCATGGATCGTGCCGAGCGCGGGCAGGTCGTTGGTCGCGAAGATCGCCGTCATTTGCGCGTCGTGCTCGAGCAGGTTGCGTGCGGCGGTGTAGCCGCCCTCGATCGTGTCGGGTGCATGCCGCACGCTTTTCGCCGGGATTTTCAGGCCCGCTTCGCGCATGGCGTCGACGAAGCCTTCGTAGCGCGAAGCATGAATGCCCGACGGCTTGCTGCCGACGATCGCCCCGATGCGCGTATGCCCAAGTTCGATCAGATGCTCGGCAGCCAGCCGGCCCGCCCGTCGAAAGTCGACGGCGACGCACGGCAAGCCGGGCGGATCATCGGGCCTTTCCCACATGCACAGCACCACGGGCGCGCCGCGCGCCTGCGTTTTGTGCAGATCGTCGAAGTCGAGGTTGGCGTTCATCACGAGCACGCCTTCGGACAGCGTGCCCGCAATCTGTTCGAGGTAGGCGCGGCCCGCCTGCGGATCTTCGTTCGTGTTGCAGATGATCACGAAGTGGCCGCTCGTGCGCGCCGCGCGTTCGACGGCGAGCGCGAACTCGGGATAGAACGGGTTGGCGATGCTCGACACCATCAGCGCGATGGTGGGCGCGCGGCCTTCGGCGAGCGCGCGTGCCGCGAGATGCGGACGATAGTTGAGCGCTTCGACGGCTTCGAGCACGCGCTGACGCGTCTGTTCGCCTACGCGCCCGCGGTTGCGCAGCACGTTCGATACGGTGGCCGACGTGACGCCGGCGCGGCGCGCGACTTCGCTCAGAGTAGACATGTTTTTCGCAACGCCTCTTCAATATGTGGGACATGCGTTCATCATTTGCATTGGCCGCGAAGGCGGGGCACCATGCGCGAAACGACAGAACGATATCGGAGACAGCCTTAAGCCGCCTTCAACACGCCGGCAAGGTTCATGAATCGAGCCAGCGATCGCCAAGCGATCGTTTTTTCGGCCGATCAGATTAAGCGCTTAATCTCCGCTTCGGGCTGATTAAATCACGGAGTCGAAGCGATGGCGAGCATTTCGTTGAAGGGCGTGCAAAAGGCGTATGGAGACAGCGCGCCCGTGATCCGCAACGTCGATCTGGAGATCGGCGAAAACGAGTTTTGTGTATTTCTCGGACCGTCGGGCTGCGGCAAATCCACGCTGCTGCGCATGATCGCGGGGCTAGAGGACGTCACGGACGGCGACCTGTCGATCGGCGGGCGCATCGTCAACGACGTGCCCGCGGCGGAGCGTGGTGTCGCGATGGTGTTCCAGAGCTATGCGCTCTTTCCGCACATGAGCGTGTACGAGAACATGGCCTTCGGCCTGAAGCTCGCGAAAAAGCCGAAGGCGGAGATCGACCGCAAGGTGAAGGAAGCGGCGCGCATTCTGCAACTCGAAGCGCTGCTCGATCGCAAGCCGCGTGCGCTGTCGGGCGGCCAGCGGCAGCGCGTCGCGATTGGCCGCGCGATTGTGCGCGAGCCGGCCGTGTTTCTGTTCGACGAGCCGCTGTCGAATCTCGATGCCACGCTGCGCGGCCAGACGCGTATCGAAATCGCGCGTCTGCACAAGCAGTTCGCGACCGCGAGCGTGGTCTACGTGACGCACGACCAGACGGAAGCGATGACGCTCGCCGACAAGATCGTGCTATTGCATTCCGGCAAGGACACCGAGCGCTACGGCAGCATCGCGCAGATCGGCGCGCCGCTCGAGTTGTATCACCGGCCCAGTAGCCGTTTCGTCGCGGGCTTCATCGGTTCGCCGCGCATGAATTTTCTGCCCGCAAGCGTGATAGCGATCGACGCGCAAGGCGTCGACGTCACGCTGCAGCGCACGAATGAAGTCGTGCGCGTGGAGGTGGATGGCAGCACGCTGCAAGGCGGTCAGCCCGTCACGCTCGGCGTGCGTCCCGAGCATCTCGAACTCGTCGCGAGCGATATGTCACAACGTCACGCAACGCTCACGCGCGCGGTGTCGCTGATCGAACATCTGGGCGAACACAGCTACGTGCATCTCGAACAACCGGGCGGCGACGTGCTGATTGCGAAAGTGCCCGGCAATGCGCGCATCGAGCAAGGGCAACGCGTGACCTTCGCCGCGCCTCCCAAAGCCTGCCATCTTTTCACCGACGACGGATTCGCCGTGAAGGCGCTTCATTCCGTCGAACACTACGCTTAAGGAATACGCATGCGCCTTGGAGTCTGTTACTACCCGGAGCACTGGCCGGAATCGATGTGGGAAGACGACGCGCGCCGCATGAAGGCGCTCGGCATCGAGCAGGTGCGGATTGCGGAATTTGCATGGAGCCGCATGGAACCGTCGCCGGGCGAATACGACTGGGGCTGGCTCGACCGCGCCGTCGATGTGCTGGGCAATGCGGGCCTGCAAGTGGTGATGTGCACGCCGACGGCTACGCCGCCGAAGTGGCTGATCGACCGGCATCCCGACATCCTGCCCGTCGGTGCAGATGGACGGCCGCGCGCGTTCGGCTCGCGGCGTCATTACGATTTCTCGTCGCCGTCGTATTTCGAAGCGTCGCGCAAGATCTGCACGGCTGTCGCCGAGCGTTATGGCAAGCATCCCGCCGTGGCGTACTGGCAGACGGATAACGAGTTCGGTTGCCACAACACGGTGGTCAGCTATTCGCCCGCTGCTGTCGCGCGGTTTCGCGTGTGGCTGAAGGAACGCTATCAGACCATCGATGCGTTGAACCGCGCATGGGGCACCGTGTTCTGGAGCATGGAATACCGCAGCTTCGACGAAATCGACGCGCCCATTGCGACGGTCACGGAAGCGCATCCTTCGCATCGCCTGGATTACCGCCGCTTCGCGTCCGATGAAGTCGCGCGCTATAACCGCATGCAGGTCGAGATCATCCGTGCGCATTCGCCGGGGCGGCCCGTGGCGCACAACTTCATGCAACTCTTCACCGAGTTCGATCACTACAAGGTCGCGCGCGATCTCGACGTGGCGACGTGGGACAGCTATCCGCTCGGCGCGCTGGAAGAGCAGTGGTACGCGCCGGAGATCAAGGCGAAATTTCTGCGCACGGGGCATCCCGACTTCGCGTCGTTCAATCACGACGTGTATCGCGGCATGTCGAAGCTGCCGTTCTGGGTGATGGAGCAGCAGCCGGGGCCCGTGAACTGGGCGCACTGGAACCCAGCGCCGCTGCCGGGCATGGTGCGTTTGTGGAGTTGGGAAGCGTTCGCGCACGGCGCGGGCTGCGTGTCGTACTTCAGATGGCGTCAGGCGCCGTTCGCCCAGGAGCAGATGCACGCGGGTCTGAACACGCCCGACAATCGCCTCGATATCGGCGGCAGCGAAGCGGAGCAGGTCGCGCATGAGATCGCCGACGTGCTCGCGTCGAACCATGACGCGAACGCCGACGTTCGCGGCAAGATCGCGCTGATCTACGACTACGAGGCGAAGTGGCTGTTCGAAATTCATCCGCAAGGCGCGGATTTCCACTATCCGCGTTTTGCATTCGAGTACTACTCGGCGCTGCGTTCGCTCGGCTTCGACGTCGATGTGATTTCCGCCGATGCGCCGCTCGACGGCTACCGCATGATCGTCGTGCCGCCGCTGCCCGTCGTGCCCGGCGACTTCGCGGTGCGGCTCGCGGCGTCGGGTGGGCAGATCGTGCTCGGTCCGCGCACGGGCTCGAAGACGCCTGACTTGCAGATTCCCGCCAACCTGCCGCCGGGCGCATTGACGTCGCTGTTGCCGATTCGCGTGTGGCGCGTCGAATCGATGCGGCCCAACGTGACGGAGCCTGTGTTCATCAACGGCACGGGCGACGCGCAGCGCGAAGGCTGTGCGCGTCACTGGCGCGATCTGATCGATGCCGCCGACGAGCGCAGCTTCGGCGTGCGCGCGCGTTTTGCCGACGGTCATCCTGCGTATGTGCAGCACGGCTCGGTGCACTACTTCGCGAGCCTGTTCGACGATGGCCTCACGGCCTCGCTGTTCGCGCGCATCGCGACGGAAGCGGGGCTCACGCCAACGCCGCTTGGCGACAGCGTGCGCGTGAGCCGGCGCGGCAAGCTGACCTACGTGTTCAACTACGCGAACAGCAAGCATGTGATCGAAGGCGTCGATGCGGCGCGCTTCGTGATCGGCACGCATGAAGTCGGGCCGCAAGGCGTAGCCGCATATCGGACGGAGTAAGGACGGAGTAACGCAGTTATCAGGCAATGAGGAAGTGATCCGGCAAGAACCACGCAAGACAATGACAGGAGACAAAGAATGACAGCAAAGCACTTCAACGCGCGCAAGGTGATGGCCACGATGACGTTGGCCGTTGCGGCCGCCGTGTCATCGTTCGGTTTCATGCAGACGGCCGACGCGGGCACGCTCACGATGAACATCGCGTTCAAGGGCGCAAGCCAGCGCGCCGTGTGGCAATCGGTGCTCGACGACTTCAAGAAGGCGCATCCGGATATCGACGTGAAAGCGTCGTTCATCGATGAAGAAGCGTACAAGGTGCAATTGCCCGGCTGGCTCTCGACGGTGCCGCCCGACGTGCTCAACTGGCACAACGGCGAGCGCATGGCGTACTACGCGCGGCGCGGCCTGTTCGAAGACCTGAGCGGCGACTGGAAGAAGAACAACTGGGACAGCATGTACGCCTCGACGAAAGAATCGTCGACGTACAACGGCAAGCAGTACGCGGCGCCGACCGTGTATTACTCGTGGGGCCTGTTCTATCGCAAGGATCTGTTCCAGAAGGCGGGCATCACATCGGAGCCGAAAACGTGGGACCAGCTGATGGACGCGTGCAAGAAGCTGAAGGCCGCGGGCATCACGCCGTTTGCCGTGGGCGGACGCGATGCGTGGACGCTCGCAGGCTGGTTCGACTATCTCGACCTGCGCATCAACGGCAACGCGTTTCACCAGAAGCTGATGGCGGGCGACGTGCCGTACACCGATCCGCGCGTGAAGAAGGTCTACACGACGTGGAAGCAGTTGCTCGACGATCATGACTTCATCGACAACTCGCTGTCGTACGATCTGGACGCCGCGCAGCCGTTCCTGTTCCAGGGCAAGGCGGCGATGATGCTGATGGGCACGTTCATCACGGGCGGTTTCCCGCCGAACGTGAAGCCGAACATGAGCTACTTCCAGTTCCCGATCATCGATCCGAACGTGCCGACGGCGGAAGACGGTCCCGTCGAATCGCTGCACATTCCCGCCAAGGCGAAGAACAAGGCCGATGCGCACACGTTCCTCGCGTTTGTCGAAACGCCGGAGCAGGGCGCGAAGCTCGCGACGGGTCTGGGTTCGTTGTCGGCGAACAGCAAGTCGCCGGAACCGGAAGATCCCATTTCGAGGATCGGCTTCCAGATTCTGTCGAATACGAAGGGCGGCATCGCGCAGTTCTACGATCGCGATATGACGAAGGAAATGGCCGACGAAGGCATGAAGGGCATGCAGCAGTTCGTCGCCGATCCGACGAAGCTCGACGCGATCCTTGCGCAGCTCGAACAGACGCGCAAACGCATCTACAAGAAGTAATGATGTGAGCGCCGGACCGCGCCTGTTTCAGGTCCGGCGCGCAGCAAGCTCAGGAGATTGGTCGTGTCGCATTCCGTCACCCGTCAGGACATCAACGGTACGCCGCCTGCGCCGCAGTCGGCGCCCAAGCCCGCGCCGCATGCCGCGCGCAGCAAACGCGGACCTTCGCCCGCCGCGCGACGCCAGCGCCGGGCCGCATGGCTCTTTCTCGCGCCCGCCTGCGTCATGGTCGCGATCTATGTGGTCTGGCCGATCCTGTCGTCGATCTGGCTCAGCTTCTACAACTGGGACGGCATGACCGACAAGGCATTCGTCGGTCTCGCGAACTACATCGAGCTGTTCCAGGCGCCCACGTTCTACACGGCGCTGAAGAACAACCTGATCTGGCTCGTGCTGTTCCTGCTCGCGCCACCGATGGGCCTCGCCGTCGCACTGTATCTAAACCAGGCGGTAGGCGGCATGCGCGTGGTGAAGTCACTGTTTTTCGCACCGTTTGTGCTGTCGGGCGTGGTGGTGGGGCTGATTTTCTCGTGGTTCTACGATCCGACCTTCGGCTTGCTTGCGCTGATTCTCGGCCACGGCGTGCCCGTGCTCGGCGATGCGCACTACGCGACCTTCGGCATCATCTTCGCCGCGCTGTGGCCGCAAACCGCCTACTGCATGATTCTCTATCTGACGGGTCTCACCACGCTCAACAGCGAACAGCTCGAAGCCGCGCGCATGGAAGGCGCGAAGGGCTGGTCGATGCTGTGGCACGTCGTGCTGCCTCAACTGCGGCCCGTCACGTTCATGGCTGTGGTCGTGACCGTGATCGGCGCGCTGCGCAGCTTCGATCTGATCTCGGTGATGACGGGCGGCGGGCCGTTCGAAAGCTCGACCGTGCTCGCGTATTACATGTACGACCAGGCGATCAAGTACTACCGCATCGGCTATTCGGCGTCGATTGCCGTGGTGCTGTTCGCGATCATGCTCGTGTACATCGTCTATCACCTGCGCCGCATGCTGCGCAGCGAACAGTAAGGAGCGGGCCATGTATCCGATGCCCATCGCCAAATGGAAGCCGCTGAACCGGCGCCTTTACAAACTCACGCTGCCCATCGCGCTGCTGATCTGGCTGCTGCCGATGATCGCCGTGCTCGTCACGTCCGTGCGCTCGACGGAAGAACTGGCCGAGGGCAACTACTGGGGCTGGCCCAAGCACATCGCGTTCATCGACAACTACCGCGAAGCGCTCACCACATCGCCGGTGCTGCATTACTTCTGGAACAGCGTGCTGATCACGGTGCCTTCCGTGATCGGCTCGATTGCGCTCGCGGCGATGGCGGGCTTCGCGCTCGCGATCTACCGGTTTCGCGGCAACACCGCGCTATTCGCGACCTTCGTCGCGGGCAACTTCGTGCCGATCCAGATCCTGATGATCCCCGTGCGCGACCTGTCGCTGCAACTTGGCATCTTCAACACGCTGAGCGCGCTGATTCTCTTTCACGTGTCGTTTCAGACGGGTTTCTGCGCGCTCTTCCTGCGCAACTTCATCAAGCAGTTGCCGTTCGAACTGGTCGAAGCGGCGCGCATCGAAGGCGCGGGCGAGTGGACCGTGTTCTTTCGCATCGTCTTGCCGCTGATCCGCCCCGCGCTGGCCGCGCTCGCCATTCTCGTGTTCACGTTCGTCTGGAACGATTACTTCTGGGCGCTGTGTCTCACGCAGGGCGACGACGCGGCGCCCATCACCGTGGGCGTCGCGGCGCTCAAGGGGCAATGGACGACCGCGTGGAATCTCGTGTCGGCGGGCTCGATTCTCGCGGCGTTGCCATCGGTGGCGATGTTCTTCGCGATGCAGAAGCACTTTGTCGCGGGGCTGACGTTCGGCGCGACGAAGGGCTGAGCCGGATTGATTGCACGTTTTACCGTTGTCTCCTTGTAGAAGGTTGCCCGCGCAAGCGGGCTTTTTTCTTTGCGCCGATCAAGGAGGCAGTGCGCTTTCGAGCGCGCTATCGAGTGCGCTATTGCCCGGCTGGCACGGCGCTGCGCACGCCGGCGAGAGGCGACCCGTACCCGCCCGATTGCGCATTGTTCGGTGTGCCGTTCGCGAGTTGCGCGCGCGGATCGACGGGATTCAGATTGAGTTCGCCCGCCTGCTGGTTGCCGTGGGTCTTGTATTCGCTGGCGAGCGGCGCATTCGGCATCAGACGTGTGCTGTTCATCGGCGCATTCATGTCGTCGTAGACGGAAAGGCCTTGTGCCTGCGATGAAACCGCGCCCAACGACAGCGCAGCCGCTGCGGCGAGTTGAAGGGAAACGAGAGTCTTGCGCACGATGCACTCCTTGTTCGAAGAAGGGCGCCTGTGCCACATCGAGCCGACGTGCGTGCGCCCGCAGTCCGCTTTAACTATTGGCTATCGTGTGCGGGAGTTCAAGGCGCGGGCAGAAGGATCGATCGCGGCGAACGTGCCGCGTCGCGCTTTTGTTTCAGTTCGCGCGCGCAGCAGCGGGTTGAACGCCGCACGCGCCGCAACGATCATGCGCACGCGCTTAGATGCAGCGCGCGCCAGGCGCTCAGGACTTCTCGCCCGCGATCTCGCCCGCCGCGCGCCGCGCCGCGCGCAAAATTTCGTTTGCCAGTTCCGGCTGAGCCTTCAGGACGGCCCGCGATGTCGCAATCGCGCCGATCAGCGCCGATGCAATGGCGACGGCCTTCTGGCGGTGATCGCCCTTCACCTTGTGCGCGGCGAGGTGCTTCTCGAACACCGCGGCCATCAGTTCGAACCCTTCGCTGTAGCGCGCGCTGATCGTCTCGTCCTGACGGCCCACTTCGCTCGCCGACGCGGCCATCGCGCAGCCGTTCGCCACGTCGTCGCGTTTTTCCTCCGACAAGTAGCTGTCGAGCAGTTCGCTCAGGCTCGGCAGATGGCCGTCGTGCGGCGTCGTCATGCGTTCGTGGCTGATCTGCAGCCCGTGCGCGAGCGCTTCCGCCGCGAGCGCTTCCTTCGACGGGAAATGCGCGTACAGCGCGCCGTGCGTGAGTCCTGCCGCCTTGCCGATCTCGGCCACACCGACGCCGTCGATGCCGCGTTCCCGGAACAGGCGCGCGGCCGTCTCGACAAGAGCAGTGCGGTTTTGCGCCGCCTTTTCCTTGCTGACTTTCATCGCTGATCCACCTTTCGCAAAAAAGCGATGTCAAAAACCGCTTGACACGTATTGATTGCGATCACTATCATTAATTTAAGATTGCAGTTGCAATTATAAAGCGGCTGCCGGCGGATGTCCGCCTCAAACCCCTCAATTTTTTCGGAGAGATAGTCATGGCATTTGCAAACAAGACGGCGCTGGTCACGGGTGGCAACGGCGGCATCGGTTTCGCGGCGGCGCGCCTCTTGATCGCGCAGGGCGCGCGCGTGGCGATCACGGGCCGCGACCAGAAAAAGCTCGATGAAGCCGTGGCCGAACTCGGCCCGAACGCGCTCGCGATCCGCGCGGACCTCAATGAGCAGGCCGGTATCGACGAAGTGATGAAGGTCGTCGCCGACAAATTCGGCAAGCTCGACGTGCTGTTCGCGAACGCAGGCGTGAGCGGCGCGACGCCCGTCGGCGGCACGACGATCGAAAAATTCGAATCGATCATGCGCACCAACGTCACAGCCGTGTTCCTGACCGTGCAGGCAGCCGTGCCGCTGATGGGCGAGGGCGGCGCGATCGTGTTGAACGGCTCGGTGATGCGCCAGCTGGGCGCGCCGGGCTCGTCGGCTTATTCGGCGTCGAAGGCGGCGATTTCCGGCATGGCGCGCGTGCTGGCGTCGGAGCTGGTGACGCGCGGCATTCGCGTGAACACGGTCATTCCCGGCGGCACGCGCACGTCGATCTGGACGCGCGGCGACCGCCAGGGCGCCTCTCTCGACGCCACGGAAACGGCGCTCAAGCCGATGATCCCGATGGACCGCTTTGCCGAAGCCGAAGAAGTCGCGCAGGCAGCCGTGTTCCTCGCATCGGACGCGGCGTCGGGCATGACGGCGGCGGAGATCGTCGTCGACGGCGGCAACACGGGCGCGCCGATGGGGGCGCCGGCTTTCCGGCGCTAAGCGAGGGCGCGGTTATCCGTAAGGCTCGGTAGAGCACGTGCCAAAACATAAAGGGCGATCCGCAGCCATGCGGCTGCTGCCATCGCCCTTTTCGTCGAGATGCGCGTGTCGAGCTTGCGCGTGACCTGTCAGGCCATGCCCGTCACGATCGCCGCGACGATCGAGCCGAGCACCAGCACGGCGCCGATCGTTCTGCGCCGGTTCAACTGGGTCCACAGCAGCACGCCCGTCAGCGACAGCAGGATCACGCCGCCTGCGAACGTGTCGATCAGCAGCACCCAGCCGACGCTCAGGCCCACGCCTTTGTGCAGATTCGTGAGCGTGGCGAGGAAGGTGTTGGCGCTGCGTTTGACGCTCACATAATCGTTGCCGACCCAGTATTCCACCTGCGTGCTTTCGCCCGGCGACGCAAACGACACCTGCCAACGCTCCGGCTGCACTGCCTTGCGATCGCCCCACGCGACGGGGTGCGAGGGCTCTTTCTGCATGCGCCCCGGCTTGCCGTCTACCTTGAGTTCCTGTTTGAGCCACCTGGCGAGATCGCGCGGCGATTCGGGCGCGGGTTGCGGCAGCTTCACCTGCAACGATTCGACCTGCGGCTCGCCCGTCGATACGCGCAGCGGACCGCCGCGATGGTTCAGCAGAAAGCCGCTCGTACCCATCAACAGGCCGAGGGCCGCGCCCCACAGGCCGATCCAGCTATGGACCTTGCGCAGCCATTTGATGAATGTGACGCGGCGCGACGCGGACGGCGTGCCATTGCCGCGCGTGGCGGGATCGATCGCAACGGATTCGGGTGTGTTCACAGGTCGCTCCAGGGGGCAATACAGCGTGCGGTACCAACTGACCTCAACCGACGCCAAACGGCATGCGCGCGCGTCAAGCCCTGAAAGGCATTGACGATGCGCGTCGTGCTGCGGGACGGAGTGACCATCGCGGGGGATGCGATGGCGTTGGCTGGCTTGGCCGCTTTGCCCTGGAATGGGGCGTCGCAGTGGGCTGGCTATGCGATCAGACAAGGGTGCCTATGATTTCACGGCGTCGGGAAGGCCGCAATCCGCAGGCGCGATTTACAACACCGTCAATATTTCGACAGATTACGTAAGCGTGCCGAAGGCGCGTGCGCGCCGGCTCAGCGCACGGCCAGCCGGTAGACGGTCGTATGGCGATAGCGTGCGCCGGGCCGCAGGACGACATCTTCGAAAGCGGGCATGTTGATCTGGTTCGGGAACGCGCCTGTTTCGAGGCATAGCGCCGCGTGCTTGCCGTACGTCTTGCCGTTGCGCCCCGTGACGCCCGCCAGAAAATTGCCCGTGTAGAACTGCATCCCATTCGCGTCCGTCGATACCGTCAGTTCGCGTCCGCTCGCGGGATCATAGAGTGTGGCTGCCGTGCGCAAGGGCGTGGCGCCGTCGCGCAGCACGTAGCAGTGATCGAAGCCGCCCGCTCGCGCGAGCTGCGCATCCGGCCAGTCGAGCCGCGCGCCGATGGGCGCACCCGTGCGAAAGTCGAACACGCTGCCCGCCACGTCCCTTCGCTCGATGGGGATCATCGCGTCGTCGACGGCAAAGAATGCGTCGGCGTCGATCGAGATCACGTGGCCGCGAATCTCGGGCGCCGTGGTGAGGGCGTCGCCGGACAGATTGAAGTACGCGTGATTGGTCAGGCTGATGGGCGTGGGCGCATCGGATGTGGCGTCGTAGTCGATCGAGAGCGCGCCGTCGTCGTCGAGCGCGTAGCGCACGCTCGCCGTGACCGCGCCCGGAAAGCCCGCGTCGCCCTCGGGCGATTCGTGCGACAGCACCAGCGCGCCATCCACTTCGCGCGCGTGCCACAGCGCCTTGTGAAAGCCGCTTGCGCCGCCGTGCAGCAGGTTCTCGCCGTCGTTGCGGTCGAGCTGATACGTCACGCCGTCGAGCGTGAAGCGCGCCTGCGCGATGCGGTTCGCCCAGCGGCCCACCGTCGAGCCGAAATACCAGCGGCTCGCGAGATAGTCGGCGGGCGTGTCGTGGCCGAGCAGCACGTCGGCGACGCGGCCCGCGCGGTCGGGCGCATGCCACGACACGAGCGTCGCGCCGAGATCGCTGATGGTCGCGCGCATGCCGTGCGCGTTGCGCAGCGTGAACAGACGAATGTCGCCGAGCCCGGGCAACGTGCCCCAGCGATCGACCTGGACGCTGGGCGAAAAAGAGGTGTCGGTGCTGTGCATGTCGGCGAAATTCATGTCGTTCGCGGTTTGATACCAGATACGAAGTCAGGTTACGGCATTTGCGCCGATCGCGCAGCGTCCGATGCCGTTTGGGCTTGCAGTCGCTCCTGATACTCGCGCGGCGTGCAATCGAGTTCGCGGCGAAACACGGCATACATGTACTGCAACGACGTGAAGCCGCAGCGGATGGCGACTTCCGCGCTCGACAGATCCTGCTGCGCGAGCAGTTGCTTCGCGACGTCGAGCTTGTGCTTGAGGATCTCCTGATGCACGGTGCAGCCGAGCTCGCGCCGGAAGTATTCTTCGAGCGACGAGCGCGACACGCCGACATAATCGGCGACCTGTTCCGTCTTGATGCCCTGGCACGCGTACTGCCGTATGTAATGACGCGCGCGCATCACATACGGACTCGCGAGCGGCTCGTGCTTGGTCGATTCGCACACGTTGATGCCGACGGGCGGCACGAGAATGCGGCGCCCCGCGAAACGCGCGCCGCCGAGCATCTGATGCAGCAGGTGCGCGGCCGTGCGGCCCATTTCCTCCGTGCCCTGGATCACCGACGAAAGCGGAATGCGTGTGAGCGAGCGCGTCAGCGGATCGTTGTCGATGCCGATGATGGCGACCTGCTCGGGCACGGGAATCCCACTGATCAGACAGGCCTGCAACACCTGGCGCGCCCGCGCGTCCGTCACGGCGATGATTCCGACGGGCTTGGGCAGGCTTTGCAGCCATTGCGTGAGTTGTTCGCTAGCCTGATGCCAGACGGGCGCGCTGGTTGGCAGCCCGCGATGCACGTCGCCTTCGAGACCATCGGCTTTCAGCAGCGCGTTGAAGGCAAGTTCGCGTTCCTGCGCCCAGTGGTTGGTGGGCGATTCGGGCAGGCTGTAGAGCGCGAAGCGCTGCAGGCCCGCGCCGATCAGATGCTTGTAGGCGAGCGCGACCAGCTGCATGTTGTCGGTCGCGATGTACGGCAGATTGGGGGGATACCTGGCCGCGTCCTCATACGATCCGCCGACTGCTACGACGGGCAAATGCGAATCGGCAAGTGCTTCGCGGACGTTGGGATCATCGAAATCGGCGATGAAGCCATCGCCTTCGAAGCGCTCGATGCCGTTCAGCCGCGCACGAAAGTCTTCTTCGAGAAACAGATCCCACGCGACGCGCGTGGACAGCAGGTACTGGCCGATACCCGTGATGATCTCTCGGTCGTAGACCTTGTTTGCGTTGAAGAGCAACGCAATGCGGTGAGTACGGTGCATGGAGTCTCCTGCTGTTGTTTTTTGCGCCTTCGCGGCGCGGGCGTTGCCGTAGTGTGTTTGCCCGTTGCGCGGGCATCCGCTTTATCGCCTCGCGGCGCGGGCGTTGCCATAGTGTGTTGCCTTTTCCGCTGGCATCCGCGTTAGCGCCTCGCGGCGCAAGCGTTGCCCCTGTGCGGGGCGGCACCTACTTTTCTTTGCAGCGGCAAAGAAAAGCAGGCAAAAGAAAGCCGCTCACACCGCCAATCCTTGACACTTGCCCACGGGCTCTCAACGTCCCCGTGCTTCTTCCCTTCGCGTTCCAGATCAGGCCCGCAACCAACGCTTCGCAACACGCCTCACCCACTTCACACCGCCGCGTATCCACCCACACTTTCGAATGCCCAGGGCCCCCATGCGGCAAACTCTGTGTCGGCCTTCGTACTGCAAGAAACCGTCGCTACGCGACGGTTTCGGTCGGGCGCGCCATATACGCCGAGACAGCCTACACAGAGTTTGCCGCAAAACGACCGTAACCCTTCGACGCGACCCGCTGTTGTACGGGTGAATGAAGCGGGTGAGGCGTAGTACGAGGACGTTCGCAACAATACTGACCAGCACGTTATCGTTTGAAGTATGGGGACGTTGAGGGCCCGTGGGCAAGCGTCAAGAATTGGCGGTGTTAGCCCGCTTTCTTTGCTTACTTTCTTTGCGGCGGCAAAGAAAGTAACTGCCGCCCCGCACAGGGGCAACGCTTGCGCCGCGAGGCGCTAACGCGGATGCCAGCGTAAGGACAAACATACGCCGGCAACGCCCGCGCCGCGAAGGCGCCAACGCAGAGGCCAGTGAAAACCCTGGCAAAACCAACCCAAACCAACCCCAAAACCCAGCCCCCATTCTAGGCGCCGCCAGTCAACAAAAACCACCGCCATAAAGAATCACCACGACGGCTGGCGGATTTCGCAATTGCCGCGCACCTTCGCAAGCGGCAGCATGGCGTCACGTCAGGCAAAGGTCGATGCACTGATATCCAATGACAGGAGACGCGCATGTCGTACTTTGAACATTTGCCCACTGTGCGCTACGAAGGCCCGCAGACGGATAACCCGTTCGCTTATCGTCACTACGACAAGGACAAGCTGGTGCTCGGCAAGCGGATGGAAGATCATCTGCGCCTCGCGGTGTGCTACTGGCACACATTCGTCTGGCCGGGCGCCGACATGTTCGGGCCGGGCACGTTCGAGCGGCCCTGGCACCGCTCGGGCGATCCGCTTGAAAAGGCGCATGCGAAAGCGGATCACGCATTCGAACTGTTCGCGAAGCTCGGCACGCCGTTCTACACGTTCCATGACACCGACGTCGCGCCCGAAGGCGACAGCATCAAAAGCTATGTGAACAACGTCAAGGCAATGACGGACGTGCTCGCGCGCAAGCAGCAGGAAACGGGCGTCAGGCTGCTGTGGGGTACGGCCAATCTGTTCTCGAATCCGCGTTACGCGGCGGGTGCGGCCACCAATCCGAATCCTGATGTGTTCGCTTTCGCCGCAACACAGGTCCAGCAGGCGCTCGAAGCGACGCAGCGTCTGGGCGGCGAGAACTACGTGCTGTGGGGCGGACGCGAAGGCTACGAGACCCTGCTCAATACCGATCTCAAGCGCGAGCGCGAGCAGCTTGGCCGCTTCATGAGCATGGTCGTCGAGCACAAGCACAAGATCGGCTTCAATGGCACGCTGCTGATCGAACCGAAACCGCAGGAGCCGACCAAGCATCAGTACGACTACGATGTCGCGACCGTGCACGGCTTCCTGACGCAATTCGACCTGCAGGACGACATTCGCGTGAACATCGAGGCGAATCACGCGACGCTTGCCGGCCATTCGTTTCATCATGAAATCGCCAATGCGTTCGCGCTCGGCATCTTCGGCAGCGTCGACGCGAATCGCGGCGATCCGCAAAACGGCTGGGATACGGATCAGTTCCCAAATAGTGTCGAAGAACTGACGCTTGCGTTCTACGAAATCTTGCGGCATGGCGGCTTCACAACAGGTGGCATGAACTTCGACGCGAAAGTGCGCCGGCAGAGCATCGATGCCGAAGACCTTCTGCATGGCCATATCGGTGCCATCGACGTGATCGCCGTCGCGCTGGAGCGCGCCGCGCATCTCATCGAGTACGATCTGCTCGGCGCATTCAGGCAGCAACGTTATGCGGGCTGGGACACGGACTTCGGACGCAAGGTGCTCGCGGGCGGCTTCACGCTGGAGTCGCTGGCAACCGATGCATTGCAGCGGAACATCGCGCCCAAACATGTGAGCGGTCAGCAGGAGCGACTCGAGAACGTCGTCAATCAGGCCATCTATTCAACCCTGAAATGACAGTGCGTTGAGCCTTTTACACGGCTCGAAAAGAAAACGTTGGCAGCGCCGGTCGATGTCGCAATTGCTCCACCGGCGCGCACGGCACACGCTGTCGTGCGAAAAAAAAATGGGGCAGCTTTTCAACCGACGCCCGCGAGCACGTATTCGCGGCGCACCCTGAGGTTAAGACGGCGGTTCGATTCTCTCGCATTCGAAACTGCACGCAACCCTGACTGGAGTGAGACATGAAATCTGCAATGCGTCGTTCCGTATTGAGCTCCCTTGTCTGCACCGCGATGGCGGCGGGTCTGACGATGCTCGCGCCGCTCGCGCACGCGAGCAAGGACAAGCCTGAAATCGGCTTCTGTATCGACGATCTGCGCGTCGAGCGCTGGTCGCGCGACCGCGATTATTTCGTTGCGGCAGCAACCAAGCTCGGTGCAAAAGTCTCCGTGCAATCCGCCGACGCGAGCGAAGCGCGGCAGATTTCGCAGATCGAGAACCTGATCTCGCGCGGCGTCGATGTGATCGTCATCGTGCCGTTCAACTCGAAGACGCTCGGCAATGTGGTGGCCGAAGCGCACAAGGCGGGCATCAAGGTGGTCTCGTATGACCGGCTGATTCTCGATGCCGACGTCGATGCCTATATCTCGTTCGACAACGAGAAGGTCGGCGAGATGCAGGCGCAAGGCGTCTTCAATGCGCAGCCGAAGGGCAACTACTTCCTGCTCGGCGGCGCGCCCACCGACAACAACGCGAAGATGCTGCGCGAAGGGCAGATGAAAGTGCTCAAGCCCGCTATCGATCGCGGCGACGTGAAGATCGTCGGCCAGCAGTGGGTGCCCGAGTGGAGCGCGGCGACGGCGCTGCGCATCACGGAAGATGCGCTGACCGCGAACAACAACAAGATCGATGCGATTGTCGCGTCGAACGACGGTACGGCGGGCGGTGCGATCCAGGCGCTGGCTGCGCAGAAGATGGCGGGCAAGGTGCCCGTGTCCGGGCAGGACGCGGACCTTGCAGCCGTCAAGCGCGTGATCGCGGGCACGCAGACCATGACGGTCTACAAGCCGCTCAAGCTGATCGCAGGCGAAGCGGCCAAGCTCGCCGTCGATCTCGCGAAGGGCGACAAGCCCGCGTTCAACGCGAAGTACGACAACGGCAAGAAGCAGGTCGACACCGTGTTGCTGCAACCGACGCTGCTCACGAAGAGCAATGTCGATGTCGTCATCAAGGACGGCTTCTATACGCAGGCGCAACTGGCTGGCAACTGATCGCGGGCACGGGCGCTTCTTCGTCTTCGTGACGGGACGCGCCCGCGCATCTTTCATCCATCCAGGACATTACGTATGGCACAAGCGCTTCTGGAGATGCGCGGCATCGCCAAATCGTTTGCCGGAGTGAAGGCGCTCGACGGCATCGATCTCGTCGTCGCGCCCGGCGAATGCGTCGGACTGTGCGGCGAAAACGGCGCAGGCAAGTCGACGCTGATGAAGATTGTCTCCGCCGTCTATCCGCACGGCGAGTGGTCGGGCGAGATCCTCTGGGACGGCAAGCCGCTCGTCGCGCAGAACGTGCGCGACACGGAGCACGCGGGCATCGTCATCATTCATCAGGAACTGATGCTGGTGCCGCAGCTGTCGGTGGCCGAGAACATCTTTCTCGGCAACGAGATCACGCTGCCCGGCGGCCGGATGAATTACGCGGCCATGTATCAGCGCGCCGACGCACTGCTGCGCGAACTGAACATCACGGGCATCAACGTCGCGCAGCCGGTGATGAACTATGGCGGCGGACATCAGCAACTGATCGAGATCGCCAAGGCACTCAACAAGCAGGCAAGGCTGCTGATTCTCGACGAGCCTTCTTCGTCGCTGACGGCGGCGGAAACGAAGATTCTGCTCGACATCGTGCGCGATCTGAAAAAGCGCGGTGTCGCGTGCGTGTACATCTCGCACAAGCTCGACGAAGTCGAGGCCGTCTGCGACACGATCACCGTGATCCGCGACGGCAAGCACGTCGGCACGCAGCCGATGAAGCAGCTCACCACCGACGGCATCATCGCGATGATGGTCGGACGCGAGATCACGAATCTCTTTCCGCGCGAGCCGCACGACATCGGCGATGTGATTTTCGAAGCGCGCAATGTGACATGCCATGACGTGACCAATACGAGCCGCAAACGCGTCGACGATGTGTCGTTTGCGCTGCGCAAGGGCGAAATACTCGGCGTGGCGGGGCTGGTCGGCGCGGGACGAACGGAACTGATGCAGGCGATCTTCGGCGCGTATCCCGGCGTGAGCCACGCCGATGTGTGGATGCACGGCCGGCACCTGAAAATCCGCTCGCCGTCGGATGCGATCGCGGCCGGTATCGCGATGGTGCCCGAGGACCGCAAGCGTCACGGCATCGTGCCGCAACTGGGCGTCGGCCACAACATCACGCTCGCGGTGCTGCAGCGCTTTGCGAAAGGCGGGCGTATCGATACGGCTTCCGAGCTCGACACGATCAACGCGGAGATGAAGCGCCTGTCCGTGCGCGCCGCATCGCCGATGCTGTCGATCGCGAGTCTGTCGGGCGGCAACCAGCAGAAAGCGGTGCTCACGCGCATGCTGCTCACCGATCCTTCCGTGCTGATCCTCGACGAGCCGACGCGCGGCGTCGATGTCGGCGCCAAGTTCGAAATCTACAAGCTGATGTTCGCGCTCGCGAAGCGCGGCGTGTCGATCATCATGGTGTCGTCGGAATTGCCGGAAGTGCTCGGCGTGAGCGACCGCGTGCTCGTGATCGGCGAAGGCGAGCTGCGCGGCGATTTCGTCAACGACGGTCTCACGCAGGAACACATCCTCGCGGCCGCGATCGGTTCGAACGCGCAGGGCGCGGACAGCAAAGGCAACGACCCCACTCAACTGGCGAGCGTCGCATGACTCCTGATCTCACATCTTCCGAAAGCCACGCAAAACACGGCGCATCGCTCGCGTCAGGGCAGCGCATCAAGCTGCTGTTCGCGCGCTACAAGCTGCTGGCGCTGCTGCTTGCCGTGGCCGTCATCTGGGTGTTCTTTTCGTTCCTCACAGAGGGCGCGTTCGTCACGCCGCGCAATCTGTCGAATCTGCTGCGGCAGATGTCGATCACAGGGATGCTCGCGTGCGGGATGGTGTTCGTCATCATCTCGGGCGAAATCGATTTGTCCGTCGGTTCGCTGCTCGGCCTGCTAGGCGGCGTCGCGGCGATACTCGACGTCACCTATCACTGGCCGCTCGCGGCGACGCTGCCTGTCGTGATGCTGCTAGGGGTCGCCGTCGGGCTATTCAACGGCTGGTGGTCGACGTATCTGCGCGTGCCGTCGTTCATCGTCGGGCTGGGCGGAATGCTGGCGTATCGCGGCGTGCTGCTCGGCGTCACGGGGGGATCGACGATCGCGCCTGTCTCCGACAACTTCGTGTTCATCGGTCAGGGCTACTTGCCGCGCATTGCCGGCGACACGCTCGCGCTCGTGCTGTTCGTGCTGCTCGCCGCGCTCACGGTGCGGCAGCGGCAAAAGCGCCAGCACTACAAGCTGAGCGTCGTGCCGCTGTGGCAGGACGTTGTTAAGATCGTCGCGGCGGGGTTGATCCTGCTCGCGTTCGTCGCGACCCTCAACCGCTATGGCGGCATTCCCGTGCCGGTTCTGCTGTTGCTCGCGCTGCTCGGCATCTTCACGTACATCGCGACGCAAACGGTATTCGGACGGCGCATTTATGCCGTCGGCTCGAATCTCGAAGCGACGCGGCTGTCGGGCGTCAACACGAACCGCGTGAAGCTCGCAATCTTCGCGCTGATGGGGCTGATGTGCGCGTTCGGCGGGCTGATCAACACGGCGCGGCTCGCGGCGGGTTCGCCTTCGGCGGGATCGATGGGCGAACTCGATGCGATCGCGGCGTGCTTCATCGGCGGCACGTCGATGCGCGGCGGCTCGGGCACCGTCTATGGCGCGCTGATCGGCGCGCTCGTGATGGCGAGCCTCGACAACGGCATGTCGATGCTCGATGTCGACTCGTACTGGCAGATGATCGTGAAGGGCGGCATTCTCGTGCTCGCCGTATGGATCGACGTGATCTCCGGGTCCGAGCGGCGCTAGCGTGTCGAGCACGGCAAACGCACGGCCGTGGTGCGCTGCACCACGGCATGGCATCGGCGCGCTTCATTGAGGCGCGTGACAGCGCCCGGAAAAGGGCGCTTTTTGTTGGCGCGCCGATGCGGTCCGCTGCCTTCCCCCGAAAAATACAAGTACACCGGAAGCGCCCGCCCGGCGTGCGATTGCGCGTGACAGTCGCTCGCTCTGAGGCTTCGTTTCCCGTCGCCTTTGCGGCCAAAGACCGGCCGATGGCATAGCTATTGCGTTATCCGCCGCGAGGCCAACGGCGGCTTCAACGAATTCAGGTTTTTCACAGTCGCCCGTATATCGCGGGCGGACTCATGGGGCAACGGCGTCCCGAAGTGCAACGAGCGAGAAGTGCTCGATCCGTTCGATCGAGCGACGCGCGTGCGCTTCGGGGCGCTTTTTTTTTGCGCAAGCGATGAACGAGCAGATCACCACGCAACGCCTTGAGGTGTCGGCCCAGACGATCGGAGAGCTGATCAACCTGTCGGGCCGTCAACGGATGCTGTCGCAGCGCATCGTATTGCACGTGCTGCTCGCGTCGCGTGGACACAGCGAGGCACTCGCCGTCGCGCGCGAATGTCTCGCAATGTTCGCGTCGACGCACGCGGTGCTCGTGAAGGGCAACGACCATCTGCCCGGCGTGTTTTCGGATGCGTTGCAGCAGCTCTATTACGGCGCGCGCAAGGCGGACGAGCGCGTGAGGCACTTCATCGCGCTGACGGACGAGACGGCCGCGCAGGTCGAATCAGTCGAAGCGAACGGCGACGCGGCGCGAGCGCACGCCGATGCGCACGTCGATGAGCACGTCGATGCACTGGTCGCGCAGGCCACGCCGCTGCTCGAACTGCTGCAGGACATCACGCTTGCGTATCAGAACGAGATGCGCGGCATCGAGGCGGCCGCGCAGCGCCGTCAGGCCGCTATCGCCGAGCAACTGTCGAGCATTTCGATGCAGGCGAACATCGTCGCGCTGAACGCGCGCATATCAGCGGCGCGCGCGGGTTCGTATGGCCGCGAGTTCGCCGTCATCACGACGGTGCTCGCCGACATCATCAAGGAGATGGACACGCTCATTTATAGAGTCGTCGACAAGGACGCCGACGATGCGCCGCGCGGCGTTGGACGGACGTCCGCGCGCGCACGCATCGACGAACGCACCACGCATCGCGCTTTGCCTTAATGCCTTTCGCTTTCCGTACCAGTCCAGCCTTCGTTCCATGAGAGAGACCCATGAAAAACCTGCTGAATTCGCTTGCGAGCGGTAACTGGCGCGCGCTGCTCGCGTGCTTCCTTTACTTCGATACCGGCTTCACCGTGTGGGTCATGTTCGGGCCGCTCGCGCCGTTCATCAACAAGAGCATCGCGATGTCGCCCGCGGAACTGGGCTTCCTCGTCGCCGTTCCCGTGCTCGGCGCGGCGATCCTGCGCGTCACGCTCGGCAATCTCTATCAGGCGTGCGACGGACGGCGCGTCGCACTAATGGGCGTCGCGCTGTCGGCGATTCCTTCCGTCGTGCTGCTGCTGATGCCGGGCGCGCCGTCGTACACGCTGCTGCTGATTCTCGGCGTGTTTCTCGGCGTTGGCGGTGCGAGCTTCGCCGTCGCGCTGCCGATGGCGGGCAGCAACTATCCGCCGAAAGTGCAGGGCCTCGTGCTGGGGCTCGCCGCTGCGGGCAACATCGGTGCGGTGCTGGACGGCTTCATGTTCCCCGCGCTGGCGGATCATTTTGGCTGGGCGAAGGCGGCGGGCGCTGCGCTGCCACTGCTGGGGCTGGCCGCTGTCGCGCTGTTTTTCTGGGCGAAGGATCTCGGGCAGAAATCGGGCAGCGGTGTGCAGGCGTTGCGCAGCTTCATCGTGACGCTGGCGGGTCTCGTCGCGCTCGTGGTTGCCGTGCATGCTGGCGTGTTCGGCGCAGGCAAGACGGGCGTGCTGCTGCTGCCCGTGCTGGGCGCGCTGCTCGCGATTGCCGTGCTGCCGAAGCACTATCGCAGTGTGCTCGTCGAAGGCGATACCTGGGTCGTGATGCTGGTCTATAGCATCACGTTCGGCGGCTTTGTCGGGATGTCTTCCTATGTGACGACGCTGCTGATTTCGCTGTATCAGATGCCGCGTCTCGAAGCGGGGCTGTTCATGTCGCTCTTGGCGTGCATCGGTGCATTGGTGCGTCCCATCGGCGGGCTGGTCGCCGATCGTATTTCGGGTGTGCGCGCGCTGGTGATTCTGCTGGCGGCGATTTCGCTGTGCGATTTCCTGTTTGCTGCGTGGATGCCGCCTGTGTCGGCGGGTATTGCGTTGCTGATCGCGATGTATGTGTGCTTCGGTCTCGGCAACGGCGCGACGTTCCAACTGGTGCCGCAGCGCTGGAAGGGCAAGACGGGGCTGATGTCGGGGATCGTGGGGGCTGCGGGCGGTATCGGCGGATTTTATCTGCCCGTCATCATGGGGATCGCGAAGGAAGGCACAGGCAGCTATCAAATGGGCTTTGCGACCTTCGGCGTGCTGTCGGCGCTGGCCTTCGGATTGGTGGTGCTGCATCGCGCGCGCTGGCTCGAGTGGGCGCTGCCGAAGGAAAGCCATATGGTGGTCGAGCCGATTCGTGCGGGCGTGAGTGTGGATAGCGGGGTTTGATGCGCGTGTCGCACCGGCCACGCCGATGCGAGCAATGTGCGAATCGAGAGCGAGCGGTGACCGCGCTCACAGCGAAGATGCGCCGCGTCGGCGATCGTTGCGATGCGCGGTCCCGGTCTGTCACCCCGATCAAGACCGGACGCTTTCGTCGGGCTTCGGCCCGACGCTCTTTCCGCGCGTCAATACCGCGTGAGCCGGCTAGGTAGCGATATCGGCGAGCGCTTGCGACGCGGCGAAACCGCCTCGCGCACACAGCCATCGGTACGACCGCACAGGCCGCATTTAGACGGGTTCGAGACCTGCCGCTATGCGTTGCAACATCGCCATGTCACGAATGCGCAAGCGCCGCCCAATTCGCACGATGACGCCCTTGGCCTCGAGGGATTTCAGAACTCGCGATACCGTTTCGCGGCTGACTTTGGCAAGTGCCGCCACGGTCGCCTGATCCGGCATCTCGACAGCCGGCCACTCTTCCGGCTTGTGATCACGGATGGACGACGCGATCAACGCTGAGATTCTTGCGCCAGCGCGGGACAGTCCTTTCATGGTGTAGCGCTGGACCATATTGAACAGATCAGCCGACATCAGGCGGCTGGCGGAAAGGGCGATGGCCGGCGAACGCAGCAGCGTCACTGCGTGCGCCCGGCTCAGCGTGGCAACCGTGCAGGCGGTGACAGCGGCCATATTCCACGGCAATGCGGCGCGCTGGATGATGGTGGCCACCCCGAAGGTCTGTCCCGCGCTATAAGTGAGCATCGGAATTTCCCGTCCATCTTCGCCCGTGACGAAGGAGCGCAACTCGCCTTTCAGCAACATGAATATCGGTGAGTTCGTGTCGCCAGCAAATGCCACATATTCACCGGGTTTGAAGCGCGTGACGCGGACTAATGGCGCGGCAGATTTAATCTCTTCGTCGGTGGCGCATGAAAACAGCGCCTGTTCTCTCAGTAATTGATTCATTGTTTCTTCTTTCGTTATTTCTTTACCTCTGATGCGGGGCAAATTTTATGAGAAAGAAGGATCCATGTTGAATCTTTTGCGTTTCTTGCAACAGGTGCTGCGTCTGATAGTTTTTGCGCCACGTCGACGAATCGAGCACTCATTCGGTAGAAATTGCTTTATTCGGGTGCGTGTCGGTAGAAAATTCTACTCTGTCGGCGCAGGTGCAACACTATTTCAGTCGTGGAGATTTTAGAAGGTGGCTGCCATAACGAAAAACTTCACCAAAGAGTCAGGATTTATGCTATGTGGCCCTCTTACGCGCCGGAATATCGGGAAGATTTTCGGTACCGCGGGTTTGTATGGAAAACTGATTTATGCAGCCGACTTTTTAATAAGTAGTGTCGAATTTTAACCGTTAACCGATCGATTTAAAACGGAAGGCGTTTTATAAGGAAAACAGACTATGAGGGGGCCTTTTGGACCCCGGCGTATTTGACGCCCGCACGATATCTGCGACGGGTCGCCATCCGTGGCTCAAGCGTCTGGCGCATTGTGATCGCCGTCACATGTTGAAATGCCCGTCGACGATAGACTTGCCGCGCTTTGCGGTAACGGAAGCGTGGCAGCACGAATAGAAGCGGATGCACGCTCACCGCGGCGAGGTGTCAATCGAATTCCAAACTGCTCGCGTCGCATGCACGAGGCGGTCCGCCCACGCGACGCCAGCGCCCAGTATTCCTCGCGGTTATCAGAAAAACGCACCAGGCTCGGCGCGCTTGAACTCTCGCTGCAGCACGCGATCTTGTGCGCCATCGCGCGTGATTATTGCGGCCATTGCATGCCATTTCCCACTGCCTGTCTCACGGACTGTTGACGGTTGATCACACGATTTCGCGTTTTGTGAGCGCGATCACAATACGCCAGCGTAAGTCACCTGAAAATGCGTCGGCGTTTGACGTTGAAGGACACGCCGGACCTTGGGGGTTGGGTCAGCGCGGGGACCAATCACTTCAAGACGCAAACACGTGTATAAATAATTTCGGAGCTATCAATGGCTGCAGCACAATACTACGATCAGATTCAGAAGGCTTATATCGCCTACTATGGTCGTCCGGCTGACCCGGCAGGCCAGGACTACTGGGCGACGCAACTGGACAAGGCGGGCGGCAACCTGGACGTCATCATCAACGCGTTCGGCAACTCGGTTGAATCGACGCATCTCTATGGTGGGTCGAACACGGCAGCTCAGGTCAACGCGATCTATCAAACGCTGTTTCATCATGACGCTGATACGCCGGGCCTGAATTTCTACGTGCAAGGCATCAACAACGGCACGTACTCGCTGGCTTCGGTTGCTCTGAACATTTTCAACGGCGCAACGGGCACGGACGCATCGGCGCTCGCCGCGAAGTTCGCGTACGCGAACGCATTCACGTCGGCTGTCGGTCAATCGACGGCTGCTCAAATTGCATACACGGGCGACGCTGCTTCGAACAACGCACGCGCAGCACTGATGCCCGTGGTTGATTCGGCATCGGAAGCAACTGCCGCTGCGAGCATGTCGTCGACGATCGGCAGCATCGGCACCGGCGCGGTTTCGCAGACGTTCAACCTGACCAACGGCATCGACACGATCGTCGGCACGGCAGGCAATGACGTGATCAACGCAGCACTGACGACGGATGGTCACGACACGTTCACGTCGCTCGATAAGATCGACGGCGGTGCGGGCAACGACACGCTGAACCTGGTTTCGGCGACGGGCGATCTGAGCGGCGCAGCAGGTGCAACGGTGACGAACGTCGAAACGGTCAACCTGACCTCGACGGCTGCCATCACCAACGCTGATGTATCGGGCTGGAGCGGTGTGAAGACCCTGAACGTGGCTTCGGCTGCCGCTATTTCCGGCGTCGTTGCAGCAGCGACCACCGACATCAACGTGGCGAACGGCATGGCTGGCGTCGCAGTCGATGGCGGCAACAACGTCACGATCAACAACAGCAAGGTTGGCAACGTTGTCGTCGGCGGCACGACGGCTGCAGCTGGCAACGTGACGGTGACGAACTCGGCAGCCGGCGGTCAGATCCAGATCAACGCAGCAGGCACCGAAACGGCTACGGCTTCGAACGGCGCGATCCAATTCGTCGGCGGCACGAGCGTCAATGCAACGGCAGCAGGCGCTGTGTCGCAAGCTGATCAGGTCGCTCACGCGGCAGCACTCACGGCTGCGATCGCGGCAGACAGCGCAGCGGGCCTCGACACGGACGCATCGGGCAAGGCAAAGTTGGCTGCAATGGCCAAGGCGGCCGGTGTCGGCGCTCTGTCCACGGCAATCGCCGCAGCGACGAACTCGTCGGCAGACGCATCGACGCCGCTGTCGATCCAGGCAGCAACGACGGCTGCTTTCCACGCTGGCTTCATCACGGCAGCTGACAAGGTTGCAATCGACGCAGCATTCATCAACGCACTGGCAACGGGCACGCTGGCAGACGCGGTGAAGGCAGCGCAAGCTGTCGTGACGCCGCTGGCAACTGCAGCGACGGCCGCTAGCAACGCAGCGATCGCCGCAGACGCAGTGAACGACGCCAACGCCGCAGCTGCTCTGGCTGCTGCTAACAAGGTGTCGGCAGCTGATACAACGGCAGCAGGTAACGTCTCGGCAGTCAGCGTGACGGCTACCAACAACACGAACCTTGCTTCGGCAACCGTGACGGGCAACTACACGTCATCGAACAACATCGTCGACAACTCGACGCTGCACAACACGCTGACGTCGGTCACGCTGGACAACGCCGGTCTCACGAACATCCAAGGCCAGGCAGTTGCTAACGTGTCGGCTACGGGCATGTCGGCAAACGTGACGGTGAACAACGCGGCACTGAACCACGCTGAAACCTTCACCCTGAGCGGCATCACGGCTGGTACCTACACCGACGACAATGCTACGACGGTCAACATCGTCAGCAACGGTTCCGCGACCAACGTGCTGACGGGCCTGCATGCAAGCCTGGCAACAGCAGTGAACGTGTCGGGCGCAGCTGGTGTGAACTTCGGCGCGACCACGTTCGACGCAGCTGCTGTCATCAACGCAAGCCAGTCGAGCGGCACCAACACGATCGCGATCGGCGCAGGCCAGACCTACACGGGCGGCGCGGGCGCGGACATCGTCACGGCTGGTGCAGCACTGCAAACGAAGGCAGTCGACGGCGGCGCGGGCGCAGCGGACAAGCTGATCCTGACGGACGACGCTGCATTCGCAACGACGGGTGCTGCCCTGTTCAAGAACTTCGAAATTGCACAGATCAATAACGGCGTGACCGCTGATCTGAGCACGTTCACGAACTCGGCATTCACGTCGGTAGTGCTGCATGGCGCGAGCGTTGAAGTGGACGGCCTGACGGCAGCTCAAGCCGCGCACATCACGGTCGATCAGACCACGACGTCGGCGATCATCAACGTGGCAGGCGCAACGCAAGTCGGCCAGCTCGATACCGTCAGCATCACGGCGGACGACGGCCTGGCAACGACGAGCACGATCTCGCTCGGCGGTCTGCAAGTGGCTGGCGTTGAAACGCTGAACCTGAACGCAGTCGACAACCTGACGGTCGGTTCGTTGACGGGCGCAACGGCACTGACGAACGTCAACGTGTCGGGTGCAGGCGCTGTCAGCATCACGACGGGCGCTGTGGCACTGAACGTGAACTCGGTGATCGACGCTCACGCAGTGACGGGCACGGTGACGGTTGACGCTTCGGCCGCAACGGGCAACGGTCTGAAGATCATCGGTAGCGCGACGGCAGCTAACGTGCTGACCTCGAACGATCTGAAGAGCGTTCTGGTCGGCGGCGACGGCGGAGACACGCTGACGGGCGGTGCTGGCGACGACACGGTCTCGTCGGGCAACGGCAACAACCAGATCCACGGTGGTGCTGGTGCTAACACGATCACGGTCGGCAACGGCGACAACGTCATCGACGTTCTCGGTTCGGCAGGCGTGAACACGATCACGGCAGGCAACGGCTGGAACGTTATCTCGGGTGGTTCGGGCAACGACAAGATCACCGTCGGCACGGGCGGCAACCTGATCACTGGCGGCCTCGGTGCAGACACCATCACGTTCGGCGCACACGGTGCTGGCATCGTCGACGGCCTGAAGTACGCTGCGCTGAGCGGCGTTGGCACGAACGACACGGGTGCTGCGATCACGGCTAGCGGCACAGTCTCGGGCCTGGACATCGTCAAGGGTCTGCACGCAGGCGACACGATCGACCTGGGCGCAGCAGCAGGTGCAGTGTCGACCGATCTGGCTGGCACGTTCGCGCACGCGGTGGCAGCAGGCTCGGCAAGCGCCGACATCGTTCGCGGTACGTACGACGCTACGGCTCATACGTTCACGGCTTCGGCTACGGGCGCTGACTCGATGGTCCAGTGGGCGGATGCAACGGCTGGTCACGGCACGGCAGCCATCGTGCTGGTTGGCTACGCTGGCGCAGCGGCAAGCCACATCGACGCAAACGGCGTGATCACGCTGGGCTAATCACCCAGGCAATTTTCGCGAAAGCGAAAATTGCAGCGAATAGCGGACAACGGAACATCGTTGTCCGCCCGAAAGCCAGGCCGCAAGCCTGGCTTTTTTCGTGCAGCGACAAGAACATCCATCACATGCTGCGCCCAACAAGACCCGCATTCGGGGGAGTGCATGCCTGAAATACTGATACCCACAGGCCGCTGGAAAATCGCCGTCGACCCGGCAAGCGAGGGAGGTGCCGTCCGCCTGTCCGGCCGCGCGTTCTCCGACCGGTCGAACGCCGAACAGAAGATGGAGACCATCTATCTTACGCACGAGCAGGCGAGGGAACTGGTCGCGGGGCTGAACGCGGCGCTGCGTGAACTGGAGCTCGAGCGCAACGCGTCCGTCGCGCGCGCCGCAGAGGGCGGCGGATGGGACTATTCGCTGTCGGGAGCCTGACGCGCGGCACGATGATCTGATGACAGAGCCCGATACTTCCGCTGCCATGGCGATGAACATGATCGCCACCTCGCCCATTCCAGCCGACTCTTGGCATACGGAGTCCACGGCGCACAGCATCGCGTTGCATATCGCCGCTGGTTGCCGTGCAGACTCCAGGGCCGTCTATCACTTTTCGCTGCTTCCAGAGCAGGCGAGGCGGCTCATCAGGGACCTGAGCGCAGCCGTACTCGAGTCGGATCTGCAAAGATTACGCTGACCGGCCCGGCAGGAGCCTGCATGGCGCACGGTCGATAGCGCGCGTTCGTCGGTGACGGTGTGACGGCCGTCACATCGAAATCGCACTTTCACACCTACACTTCGGGTCTTTAGCCGTCGCACCGAATGCGCGCACTGCATTGTTGACTGGACGGCGCGATACTCGAAGTCCTCCATGCGCTCAGTCAATATCCCGTACGACGCCCGCCTCGATCATCTGAGAGCCGGCGCGGCACTGCTCGTTTTCCTCTATCACACGTTCCACGTGCTCTACGGGCACTGGCAGCCTTATCCGCACGCATTCCTGGCCGGCTGGCTCACAGAAGGCCATAGTGGCGTCGGCCTGTTCTTCGTGCTGTCCGGCTTTCTCTTCACGCGCATCGCGCAGGCGGCCCCGGCCATCCGTTGGGGCGCATTCATGAAGAACCGCCTGTTGCGGATATTTCCTCTCTTTGTGGTGATGTTCGTCGTTGCGACTTCGATCGGCCGCGACGAGTTCCGGCCCGCGGATCTTCTCTATCTGCTGACGTCAAACCTGGGCAATGCGCCGACTTCGAACTCGTTCATGACGGGCGCGGCCTGGACGATATCTATCGAGTTTTCGTTCTACATGCTGTTTCCGTTTCTCGCGCGCTTTGCCCTTCAATACGGCATCGGCTGGCTGGCGAGACTGATCCTGTTGTGGCTGCTGCTGCGCTGCGGCGCGTATTTCTTCAGTGCCCAATCCACCCATATGTACTACTCGACGCTGCTTGGCCGCTTCGACCAGTTTCTGGTCGGCATGGCGGCGGCGCTGGTGGCGCGGCGGGTTCCCATGCTGCGAGAGCAGCGACTGCACGGCATCTGGTGCGTGGTCGCGGCGGCGCTGGTCGTCGCATTGCTCGGCCTTCTCGCGCGCCATGCCAGTTATCAGCTGCCTCAGCCCAAGCAGCCCATATGGGCCGTCTGGGGGCTGGTCGAGGCGCTGATGTGGAGTGGGGTGATCGTCGCCTACACCAGCTGGCGCGGCGCCGTGGAAGGAGCCTTGGACAGGTTCCTGCGGATGATCGGCGAATCGAGCTATTCGCTGTACCTGTGGCACGGCATCGTGCTGTACCTGTTCGCGAAATGCGCGGGCGTCGCCTTCGAAGCAGTCAATTGGCGGATCGGCATGTGCGCGGCGATCGTGGTACTCCTTCCGTTGTGCCTGCTGGTCGCGCGCCTCAGCTACACGACGATCGAAAGACCGTGGCTGCTGATGCGTAGCCGCTACCACTAGCCGTCATATAAAAACGATGTAACTCGTCAAAGTGTGCGCGTACGCACAACTTGAGATGTGACCTTGCGATAAATTTCCGTGCAGGCGCCGGTCGTTCGAGATGTGGCATAACCACTCCGATCCGCCTCATTTCACGGAAGAACGTCATGGCTGTCACATCGAGGAAGAAGGGTAAAAATCAGCGCGGGGGCACACTCGTCCCCAATCATTGGGCAGCCGAGTGGACCGTCGAACCGGCCGCCACGGAAGGCTGGGTCAATGTCGCGCTCACCGTCAAACAGACGGACGATGTATCGACGACTCAACGAACGTACCGCTGTCTGCTCACTCGCGAGCGCGCGGGCCAGTTCATTCGCGAGCTGAACGAGTCGCTGGCAAAAGAAGCTACCAGCGACAACCTGGACGGCACGGCGGCGCTCGTGGCCGCCAGGGCCGAGTTGCAGGCGGGCGCGGCATCATCGGCATCGCCCGCCGACGACACCTACACGACGCTCGATCATTTTGCACTGGGTGCCTACGGGCTCGTGGGCAACTAACCCGCAGGCGATGCGTCAGGGCTTTACCGCGCCGACCGGCGCAACGGGCCTGCCGCGAACACACGGCAGTCGAGCACCTATCAACGCGTCTGGCCCAGCCAGGCGGCGTTCGCGAGCGCGGGTGCGGGATGCGGGTTCAGGTGCAGGCGCTCCGACATAACGTAACCCGTACGTTTCGCGTTCTGCTGCGCTGCGCTTGAGACGCCGACATTGCCGTTGGCGGGCACGAACCATTTCGAAACGTCGTACAGATCGTTCGCTGTTAGGATGCCCGCTGCCTTTCTCAGTTGCAGCGTCGCGAGCAGATACTGATAGCGCGCCTTCGCCAGATCGCGTCTGGACTGATACAGCTGCTGTTCAGCCGTCAGCACGTCGAGATTGGTCCGCACGCCAGCCTGCACACTCTTGCGGGTGGCCGTGATGAGCAGCGTAGCGGATTCCACTGCCTGCTCGAGCGCATCGATGCGCGTCTGACTGCTCACGCACACGTTGTACTGCTTGCGTACGTCGAGCAGCACCTTGTCGGTCTTGTCCTGCAGGATGAACTGCTCACGCTCGTAGTTGGCCTTGGCTTGATGGGAACTCGCCGAAACGAGGCCGCCCGAATAGAGCGGAATCGTTATCTCGACGCCAACGGACTTCGTCGTATAGCGTGTTCCGATCGTGTTCACGGAGTCGGACTGGTTGCGCCCCATGCTCGCCACGATGTCGACGCGGGGATAGAACCCGGCTCTCGCCACTTCGACCTGCTGACGCGCCGCTTCGACCGTATGCCGCTCCGCGATCAGGTCTGCGTTGCTGTCGAGCGCGATGTCGTGCCATTGATCGAAGTCGCCCGCAGGCGCAACGTCGGGCTTGTATTTCTCGGTCAGCGTGTCCA
Organism: Paraburkholderia bengalensis; assembly: GCF_037126505.1. NCBI lineage: Bacteria > Pseudomonadati > Pseudomonadota > Betaproteobacteria > Burkholderiales > Burkholderiaceae > Paraburkholderia > Paraburkholderia bengalensis. The sequence continues at coordinate 29,878 of NZ_JACFYJ010000034.1, read as the reverse complement.
GGTTGCTGGCGTCCTTGTCCACGCTCAGTCCAGTGAGCGCTTCGAGCGTATGCGCCATGTTGTCGACGTTGTCGCGTGCGTCCACCACATCGGCACGCGCGAGTTCGGCCTTTGCCCGCGTTTCGAGAATGTCCGTGCGCGTTCCTTCACCATTGCGAAAGAGCGCTTCGTTGCTGGCGAGCTGTTCGTCGAACGCCTTCTGTTGCGCCAGCGCGAGCGCCAGCTGATCGAGCGCGTAAGCCGTGTCGGTGTACGCCGTCAGCACGCGTACGAGCAGTTCTTCGCCATGACCGGCAAACGTCGCGTCGGAGGCCAGCGCCAGCGCCTTGCCATAGCGGTAGCGTGCGATGCCTTCATAGCTGAAGAGCGGCTGGCGCAGCGAAATTCCCGTCGAGTAGGCCCGATATTGCTGGTCGGTGGTCTGTGGCTCCCCTGGGTAGAGTTGCCCGAGCTGGGTCGTTCGTGTCCAGTCGCGGTAATTCGCGTAATTGGCCGACACGTTCGGCAACAGATAAGAGAGGCCAATCGCCCGGTTCGCTTCGCCTGCATCGCGCTCCTTGATGGCAGCCGCGTAGACCGGGTCGTGCGTGAGCGCCGCATCGTACGCTTCGGCAAGGCCGAATGCATGCGCGGGCGCGGCTGCGCCGAACGCCAGCGCGACGCAGATAGCCACGGAAAGACGGCGCAAGCGCGCGTTGACACATCGCGGCGTGCGCCGCGCATTCTTTGCAATCGACTTCACTGCGTCAATCCTCCGTCAGCGCCGTATTAGCGCGATCGACGATCGGCTTGAGCAGATAACTGAGCATCGAGCGCTCGCCTGCCTTGACGAAAACCTCGACGGGCATGCCGGGCTTCACGTCGTAGTGCGCCAGTTCTTTCATGCCTTGCGCGGAGACTTTGACGCGCAGGCGGTAGAACGGCGTGCCGTTGCGCTCGTTCACGAGCCGGTCGGCCGAGACGAACGATACGGTTCCGGGGATGCGCGGCGTGGTGTTCTGGTTGAAGGCAGTGAACATCATGTCCACGGGCATCGCGTCGTGCACCTTGTCCACCAGGTTGACGGGCAGTTCTGCCTCCACTTCGAGCGGTTCGCCGCTGGGCACGACTTCCATCAGTTTCGCGCCCGCCGCGATCACGCCGCCGTTCGTGAAGACATTGACGCCGATCACCGTGCCGTCGACGGGTGCGCGAAGCTCGGTATTGTCCACTTCGAAATCGATCGCGCTTAGCTTGCTGCGCAGTGCGCTCGTGTCCCGCTCGACGTCGGTGAGCTGCGTGCGGACTTCCTTCATGTAGTCTTCCTGCTGCTGCGCGATGCGCAGCCGCGCTTCGGCAATCTGGCTCGCCAGCTGGGCCGAGTTGCCGTATTGCGTGGCGATCTGGCTCTGGATGCGCGCGTCCTCGCGTTCGAGATCCTGCAGCTTGGTGCGCGGCACGTAACCTTCGCTGGCAAGCTGCCGCACGTTGGCGAGCTGGTCGCTCAGCACTTTTTGTTCTGCCTGCTTCTGCTCGCTCGCATCTTTCGAACCGACGAGCTGCGCGCCGTAGCCCGACATCGTCTGGCGCAGCGCGCCAATCGACGACTGCAATGCCGCGCGGCGCGAGTTCAGCAGTTCCTGCTGCAGCCGCATGTCGCCCTCGACCTGCGGATTGTGCGCGGCAGCCGCCTTGAGAAGTTCGTCGGGAAAGACGATTGTTCTTGCGCCCGTCGCCTCGGCTTCCAGGCGCGCGCGCACAGCCAGTTCGCTCAGATATTGCGTTTTGATGGTCGCCTGCTGCGCGCGGGCCTGCACGGCGTTCATCCGCACGAGCACCTGGCCGGCTTTGACCACGTCGCCGTCGTGCACGAGGATATCTTCGACGATTCCGCCCGTCGGGTGCTGGATCTGCTTGCGGTTGCCGGTGACGACGACCGTGCCCTGAACAGGAACGCCCTTGCTGAGCGGCGCGAACGCGGCCCACAGCAGGGAGCCGACGACACCGACGAGAACGATGGTCCAGCCGACCTTGACGTAGCGCAGCTCGTCGGTCTGGATTTCTGGCGGCAACGACGTGCCGAGTACTTCAAGCGCGGGTGCGCCCGCTTTTTTGCTTGCTGGATTGAACATGATGATTCTCGAGGTCAGGCCGTGGAGTCGGCGGTCTCGACGGAGGAGGGCTGGGCTTGCGTGGGCTGCGGCGCTGCGGCGGCAGGAGCGGCCTGCTGCGCGGGTGCTTTCGATAACGTGGCCATCACATGCGCCGTCGGGCCGTAGAGACGCAATTGCCCTTCGACCAGCAGCAGCAGCTTCGTGGTTGCCGCGATGATGCTGGTGCGGTGCGTGATCAGAATGACGGTCTTGCCGGCCTGGCGCAACAGGTCGATCGCATGCTTGAGCGCGGCTTCGCCCGTTTCGTCGAGGTTCGAGTTCGGCTCGTCGAGCACGATCAGCGCGGGGTCGCCATACAGCGCGCGAGCGAGACCGATGCGCTGTTTCTGGCCCCCCGAGAGGCCCGAGCCACCGTCACCGACGGGCGTGTCGTAGCCTTGCGGCAACCGCAAGATCATGTCGTGGACACCTGCGAGGCGCGCGGCCTCGATGACCTTCGCGGAATCGATCTGCCCAAAGCGTGCAATGTTCTCGGCGATCGTGCCGCCGAACAGTTCGATATCCTGCGGCAGATAGCCGATGTGCGGTCCGAGTTGGTCCTTGTTCCACTGATAGATGTCCGCACCATCGAGACGCACCGTGCCGAGCGCGGCGGGCCACACGCCGACGAGCAAGCGGGCGAGCGTCGACTTCCCAGAGGCGCTCGGACCGATCACGCCGACCACATCGCCTGCCTCGATGGCGAAATTGAGGTTCTGCAGCACGGGCACGCGAATACCCGGCGGAGCGGCGCTCACGCCTTCGAGCGTCAGATTGCCTGACGGCGCCGGCAGCGTCATGCCGATGCGTCGCGCCGGATTGGCGTCTAGCAGTTCGGCCAGCCGGTTGTAGGCGCCCTTTGCGCCGTTCCACTGGCGCCACACGGAAATCACCATCTCCAGCGGGCTGAGCGCGCGGCCCATCAGGATCGAACCCGCGATCATCATGCCCGAGGTCACCTGGCCGCGAATCGCGAGCAATGCGCCGAGACCGAGCACGAGAGACTGCAGCGACAGGCGCACGAACTTGGTGACGTTGCCGACCAGCGCGGCCTTTTCGCTCGCTTCGGCCTGGCGTGCGAGAAAGCCGGTGTTGAGCACCGACCAGCGCGACAGCAGATCGGGCAGCATGCCCATTGCTTCGATAACCTGAGCATTGCGCAGATTGCTCGTCGCGAGCGCTGTCGAGCGGATCGACAGCTGGGTTGCATCGGCGAGAGGTTGTCGCGATACGCGCTCGTTGACCACGGCCAGCACCACGAGAATGGCCGAACCTGCAACCGCGAACAGACCGAGCCACAAGTTGAACGCGAAGATCACGATCAGATAGACAGGGAACCACGGCGCATCGAAGAACGCGAACAACGCATTGCCCGTCACGAACTGGCGGATCGTCGTGAGGTCGTTGAGTGACTGGCCCGCATTCACACCTTGCCGCTTGAGGTTGGATTCGAAGCTTGCCGTATAAACACGTGAGTTCAATTGCATGTCGAGCTTCGCGCCGACACGGATCACGATGAAGCTGCGCACATACTCGAGCGCAGCCGACAGCCCGTACATACCGAGCATCATCAGCGTGAGCATGGCGAGAGTCACGCCGTTGCGGCTCGGTATCACCCGGTCATACACCTGCAGCATGTACAGCGACGGCACCAGCATCAACAGGTTGATGAACATGCTGAAGATGCCTATCGTGCGGAACACGCGCTTGTAGCCCAACAGCGCCTGCACGATCTCATTCGTTGGAAGTTTTAAATTCGTTGTCATTTCCTGACGCCCGCGTCGTACGGGTATGGTCTCTTTCTCGCGCGACTGGTGGTTCGCCGCCTTTTTCAAGGTGAAGTCGCAATAGTGTCCACCCGCGAGGCGCCATTCTGCGGTAACGGCAAGCGCAAGAATGTGATCGCTGTCACACGAATACAGGGGTGTCGAATATGTGATGGCCGTCACATATCAATGCGCGCACAACGACGATACTTACGTCGCTATACGCTGTGCACATCGATAAATAAATCACGAATGGTCGAGAAACAGATTTCGGGGGCGCCGCTGAGAGTCGCATTGGGTGGCCGGGCACTGCTCACACCGCTTACGGGGATAGGGCAATACGCATTTCATCTCGCGCAGGAATTCGTGCAGCGCGGCCATGAGGTGCGGTTCTTTTACGGCACGCACTGGTCGTCATCGATTGCGTCGGGTAGCGGCCCTTCGGCGGCGGCATCGCACGGCTCTGCGTCGTTGCGCACGCGGATGGCCGGCATGGTGAAACGATTTGCGCGCCGATACGTGCCCGCGGCCTACCGATACATGCCGCATGTCGAACAGTTTCGCTTCGACCGCGGCGTGGGGCGCAATGCGGCGCCGCAGGTCTATCACGATCCGAACTTCATTCCGTTCCGCTTCGACGGGCCAACGGTGATCACCGCACACGATGCGTCGTGGGTGCGTTATCCGCAACATCATCCGGCAGCGCGGCTTGCGCTCCTGCGCAACAACTTTCCGGCGGCGCTCGAACGTGCGGATCGCGTGATCGTCGTTTCAGAGTTCGTGCGCGACGAGCTGATCGCGTGCTTCGGCGCGCAGCCGGAGAAGCTGCGCGTTGTTCACAACGGCGTGTCGGAACGCTTTATGCCCTACACGGCGGCGCAAACGCTCGAAGTGATGTCGCGCTACGAGCTCGTGCACGGACAGTACTTCGCGGCCGTGGGCACGCTGGAGCCGCGCAAGAATCTGCATGCCGCACTCGATGCGCACGCGTGCTTGCCGATGCCCGTGCGGCGCCGCTTTCCCCTCGTGTTGATTGGCGGCGAAGGGTGGCTGACCGAGTCGCTGCACGCAGCGCTGGCAACGTCGTTGAACGACGGCACCGTGCGCAAGCTCGGCTACGTGCCGGACGAGGCGCTGCCGATGCTGACGGCGGGCGCGCTGGCGCTCGTCTATCCGTCGTTATACGAAGGATTCGGGTTGCCCGTCATCGAGGCGATGGCGGCGGGTGTGCCCGTGATCTGCTCCAACGCGCACGCGCTCGTCGAAGTGGCAGGCGACGCGGGACTCTTCCGCGATGCGGACGACATCGCGGGCTTTACGGAAGCGATGCAGATGCTGATCGACGACGCGGCGCTGCGCGCGCTGCTGGTCGCGCGTGGCAGAAAGCGCGCGGCGGGGTTCAGCTGGCAGCGTTCCGCGGAAGAGACGCTCGACGTGTACAGACAGGTAGTCGTCTAGTCCCGCGACCCTACTCGCTTATCCCTCAACCGGAATGCCCATCATGGTTAGCTTCAGAACCAGCGTCGACCACGTCTGGCTGCTGGCACGACAGGAGCTTGTCGACCGTCATCGCGAGAACGCGCTTGGCGCTGCGTGGCTGTTATTGCAGCCGCTCGCGTTCATCGTGTTGTTCAGCACGGTGTTTTCGCACTTCATGCGGGCGCGGCTCGGCGCCGACACGGACCCTTATCTGTACACGGTGTATCTGATCAGCGGTCTGCTGATGTGGAATCTCTTCGCCAATATCGTGAGCCGGCTTGCATCGGTGTATAGCGGCAAGGCGCATCTGATCCGCAAGATCGGCGTGGATCTCTGGATCATGCCGCTTCACATCGTCGTGGCGGAGTGGGCCGTCTACGCAATCGCGATGACGTTCTTCGCCGTCTTCCTGCTTGTGGTCGGTCATCCGCTCAGCAGCCGGTGGTTTCTGCTGCCTGCCGTCGTTCTGCTGGTGAGCGCGTTTGCTTATGGCATCGGCATCATGCTAGGTACGATCGACGTGTTCATTCCCGATGTGAAAAACGTGTTGACCATCGCATTGCAGTTCGGATTCTGGCTGACACCCGTCGTGTACCTCGCCGATATCCTGCCACTGTGGGCGCAGCATGCGATGCATTTGAATCCCGTGTTCTGGGCTGTCGATGCCGTGCACGACATCGTGGTGTGGCATCGCTGGCCGCCGTTCAAGGAGATTGCGGCGCTCGCGGCGACCTGCGCAGTGAGCTTGGTCGCGGGCCGCGCGCTGGTTGGCCGGTTGGGCGCTGAAGTGAGGGACTTGCTGTGATCAGTCACGCATCGGGCCACGCACCCGTGTTGGTGGTCGACAATCTGCGCAAGCAGTTCAACATCTACAAACGCCCGGTAGACCGTCTGCTGCAGGGACTGACGGGCAAGGCGCGCTATCGCCGCCACGTCGCGCTCGACGACGTGTCGTTCTCCCTCGCGCGCGGTGAGGCGATCGGTGTGCTCGGGCAGAACGGCGCGGGAAAGTCGACGCTGCTGAAGCTCATCAGCGGCGTGCTCGAAGCGGACGCGGGCATGATCCGGCGTAACGGCCGCATCACCGGCCTGCTCGAACTGGGCACGGGTTTCGATGCGAAGCTGTCAGGCCGGGACAACATCGCGGTCAACGCGCGCCTGATCGGCATGGCGGGCGACGAGATCGCCGCGCGCCTCGACGACATCATCGCGTTCTCGGAGCTCGGTGAATTCATCGACGCTCCCGTGCGCACGTACTCGTCGGGCATGGTGATGCGGCTGGGCTTTGCGATCGCGATTCACGCGGACCCCGTGTGCTTCATCGTCGACGAAGCGCTGGCCGTCGGCGACGCGCGCTTCCAGCAAAAGTGCCTGAAGCGAATCCGTGCCTTCCGCGATCGCGGCGGCTCCATCCTGTACGTATCGCATGACATCAACTCGGTGAAGCTGCTGTGCAACCGCGCGCTGCTGCTGTCGGACGGCAAGGTGATCTTCGATGGCGCACCGGACGAGGCCGGGCAGAACTACTACCGCCTGATAGCGGGCATCGGCGACGAGACGACGAATGCGCGCAATGCAGAACAGGGATCGTACGGTGCGATGCGCACGCGAATCCGGCAAGTCACGATCGCAAACCGCTTCGGCGTTGGGGACCGGTTCGGTTCGGGCGAGCAGGTGACGATCACGCTGTCCTGCGAATCGTCGCAGGACGCGAATCTGTCGGTCGGTATCCTGATTCGAGACCGCTTCGGCCAGGATGTGTTCGGCACGAACACATCGCTGCTCGGCAAACAAGCTGTATTCCAGCAAGGCGAACACGGCGAGTGCCGCTTCACTTTGCCGCTCAACTTCGCGCCCGGCAAGTACACCTTGACGGTCGCCCTGCATACCGATGACACGCACGTCCACGATTGCCAGCACTGGTGGGACGCAGCGGCCACGTTCGAGATCGCGGGCTTCACACACACGCCGTTTTCGGGGCTGTGCTATGTGCCCGTCGAATTTCAGCAACTCACGGTGGATTCCGCCGAATTCGCAACCACACAATCATGACCAATGCGGCACTCTCCGCTCTTATTGAACGCGTCAAGGCAGAAGCGGCGACGCGCGCGCCGGCGCAAGACGCTTTCATGCAACCTGTTTCACGGCCCTCGGACCTACCGGACGGCCGAACATCACGCGAACGCGGCCAGAAATCGGTGGCGACTGGCGTCGGCATCGAGCGATTCCTGGTGGGAGACGACGATGCCTTCATCGACGAAGCGTACCGCTGCCTGCTTGGCCGTGAAGCGGACGATTCGGGACGGCACAATTACCGGAAGCAGTTGGCCGGTGGCGTGAGCCGTCTGAGCATCGCGGCGAAGCTGCGGCTGTCGGGCGAGGGTCGCAACCGCGCCGTCAACATGGTCGGGCTGAAACCGGCCATGGCGCTCACCGCGCTCGATCGCGCGCTGCGCCGGATGCGCCTCGGCTTCATCTCGCGCGCGGCAATCGCGTGCATCGAGCGGCGCGCGTTGAAGCGCGCCCTGCCGCTGGAATACCGGCGCGCGCTCGAAGCCATGGAGGCGCGCCTTGCGGAGTGCGAGGAAGACATGAAGCTCGTCGTCGAAGCCGCGAGGCGAAGCGCGCCGGAATGGGCACTCGTTTCGCAGGAGGCGATCGATCGCTACTACCTCGCATTCGAAGACGCCAATCGCGGCACGCAGGAAAGCATCACGGCCAAGCTCGGCGTGTACAACGACTGGCTCGGTACGCGCGTGCCAGGACGGCGAGGCTTGCAGCATGCGATCGTCGACATTGGCTGCGGGCGAGGCGAGTGGCTTGCGTTTGTTTGCGCAAAGCGTTTCGACGCGGTCGGTGTCGACGCGAACCCGGTGATGGTCGACCTGTGCAAATCGCGAGGCTTCGACGTCCAATGCATGGATGCGCTCGGCTATCTGCGCACGCTGCCTGCGAAGTCGGTCGGCGCGGTCACGGGCTTTCACATCATCGAACACCTGCCGTTCGATTACCTCTATGCACTCGTCGCGGAATGCAACCGCGTGCTGGTGGACGGCGGCTCGGTGCTGTTCGAAACGCCGAACCCGGAAAACGTGCTGGTCGGTAGCCACACCTTCTATCACGACTTCACCCATCGCAATCCCGTCACGCCGTCCGCGATCACGTTCCTGCTCCAGTACCACGGCTTCGACGACATCGACATCATCCGCAGCAGCCCGTATCCGGAAGAAGCCAAGGTGCCCGGCAACGATCCGCTGACCGAGCGCGTGAACGGGCATCTTTGCGGGCCGCAGGACTTCGCCGTGACGGGACGCAAGGCACGCCCGGCGGGAGCGCTGGTTTGAAGATACTCGTGACGGCGAATCTGGTGCCATTCATTCACGGCGGCGCAACGTATCACATCGACGGCGTCGTGAGCGCGCTGCGGCGGGCAGGGCACGAGGTGGAACTGCTCAAGTTGCCATTTCGCTTCTCACCCGAGGCCGACATCGTTCGCGCCATGGCGCATGCGTCGTCCCTCGATCTCGTGCAGCCCAACGGCGTATCGATCGACCGCGTGATCAGCCTGCAGTTTCCCGGCTATGGCGCGGCCCATCCCGATCACCGCGCATGGGTCATGCACCAGCATCGCGCTGCCTATGAGTTGTACGATCCACAGCGTTCGACAGCGGAATTCGACGCTTTGCGAAAGCAGATCATCGCGTTCGACAACGCGGCACTGACGCGCGCGCAGGCCGTGTTCGCGAATTCGCGCCGGGTGGCGCAGCGCCTGCAGCAGTTCAACGGCATCGACGCGCGACCGCTCTATCATCCGCCCGCGCATACGGAGCACTTCAGGTGCGACGACGCGTTGCCGTATGTGTTTTTTCCGAGCCGGCTCGAAACTCTCAAGCGTCAGCACCTAGTGATTGAAGCGGCCCGGCATATGCGATCGTCGTTGAAGATCGTGCTGGCGGGCGACGGCGGGCAGCGCCAGGCATACGCCGCGTTGATCGAACGCCTTGGCGTGGGCGATCGTGTCGCGCTCATAGGCCACATTACCGAAGAAGAGAAGCGCGCCTTTTACGCGCGCGCGCGGGCAGTCGTGTTCCCGGCTTTCGATGAAGACTACGGCTACATCACGCTCGAAGCGATGCTGTCGTCCAAGCCCATCTTGACCTGCGTGGATGCGGGCGGCCCGCTCGAGTTCGTGCGCCACGGCGATAACGGCTGGATCGAGGCACCCGATGCCGAGGCGATCGCTGCGCGCCTCGACTGGATCGCCGCACATCCGGAAGAAACGGCCGACGCCGGCGCGCGGGCGCGCGAGGCCTGGCACGCAGCGGACATTTCCTGGGAGCGGGTGGTCCAGACCCTGGCCGCCGCCTGAGCGTATCGAATCATGAAAATTGCAATCGTTGCACCGAGTCCGGTGCCTTTCGTCATCGGCGGTGCCGAGAATCTGTGGTGGGGCCTCGTCAATGCGTTCAATGCGCGACGGGGCGTGCAGGCCGACCTGCTGAAGGTGCCGAGCCCGGAGCGGAACATGGGTGAGCTTCTATCGAGCTATCGCCATTTTTCGTCGCTCGATCTGGATCACTTCGACCTGGTGATCAGCACGAAGTACCCGGCGTGGGCGATCCGCCATCGCAACCACGTGGTCTATCTGCAGCACACGCTGCGCGGTTTGTACGACTGCTACCCGCAACGGATGCCGACTACGTTCGATCCCGATGTGCTGCTGTCGCTCGGCATGCCCGCGCGCATCGTGCGGGCGCTCGTCGATTATCGCGCGCAGGATGTCGAGTTCGATGAACTGCTGAGCGCGCTCGACAACGCATTCGCGCGTGCACCCGGTGCGGATTGCTGGGCGTTTCCCGGCCCCGTCACGCGCGCGGCTATCCGGCTGCTCGACGCCGTCGCGATGCGGCCCGACAGGATCGTGCACTACGCGGCCATTTCGCAGGTCGTCGCAAAGCGTGACGGATACTTCCCCGTGGGCGTCGATGTCGCCGTTCATCATCATCCGACCAATCTGCAAGGGCTTGCCGCAGGTCCGCAGCAGACGATTTTCAGTGCGAGCCGGCTCGATCCTGCGAAGCGGATCGACATCATCATCGAAGCGTACAAGGCGAGTCGCGTCGAGTTGCCGCTGCACATTGCCGGCAGTGGGCCCGATGAGGCGCGGCTGCGCGCCGCGGCGGGCCAGCATCCAGGCATCCACTTTCTCGGGCGCGTGCCCGATGCGGTGCTGGCGCAGGAATATGCCCGCGCCGTCTGCGTGCCGTTCGTGCCGCGCGACGAGGACTATGGGTTGATCACGCTCGAGGCCATGCTGGCTGCGAAGCCGGTCATCGCTACGACCGACTCCGGCGGTCCGAAGGAACTGATCGAACATGGCCGTAGCGGTTTGATCGTCGAGCCGCACGCGCGGGCGCTCTCCGATGCGATGCGTCTGCTGTGCAACGACTTGCCACGTGCAAGGGAGATGGGACTGGCGGCGCAGGAGCATGCAGCGAAACTGAACTGGGACGCGTTGTGCACAGCGTTGCTCGAAGGGGCGCAGGCGGCGACAGCTACGCCCGGGAAGGCGTTGGCCCAAGGCAACGGCCCTGCAGCGCCGGCAGTCGTGTCGCGCCGCGCCAAGCCCGTGCTTGGCGTGCTCAATACCTATCCGATTGCGCCCGTCGTGAGCGGCGGCAAACTTCGCCTGCATGGACTGTACTCACACGTAGCCGATGATTTCGATGTGCGCTTCGTCAACCTTGCGGCATCTGATTCAACGCGCCAGGTCCTCCAGTTGAAGGAGGGTTTCAGCGAAGAACTGGTGCCTAAATCGCGCGGCTTCGTCAAACTCGAAGGCGAACTGGGCGCATCGCTTGGTGCGTCGGTGACGGACCTGACGGCAGCGATGCATCCGCGAAGCGCGCCGCAGTGGCTGGAGGCGATCGACCGATTGGCTCGCGTGGCGGACGTGATGGTGTGCTCGCATCCCTATGCGCTGCCCGCGCTGCGCGAGGTTTCGTCCGCTGCGTTCGTCTACGAGGCTCATAACGTGGAGGCCGATCTGAAGCGCGACATCTATGGACGCCATCAGTGGGCCGTCGATCGCATTGCGGCGCTCGAACGGCAGGCGGTTCGTGAAGCCGCGCTCGTCACCGCATGTTCTCCACAGGACGGTGAGCGTTTGCAATCGCTCTATGAGCGCGAGGACGCTGCGAATCTGATTGTGGTACCGAACGGGGTCGACGTGGATGCGATGCCTTTCCGGCAATACGCGACGGCTGCGCAAAGCCGCGCCAAACTCGGCGTAAGCGGGCCGCTGGCGTTGTTCATGGGTAGCGCTCATGGTCCGAACGCCGATGCAGCGCGCGTCATTTTCGAAGCGGCTGCTCAATTGCCGCATGTGCAGTTTCTGCTGCTCGGGTCGGTGTGCGAGATGGTTTCGCGCTGGAACCGTCCGGGCAATATCGGATTGGCGGGCGTCGTCAGCGATGCGGAAAAGCTGTGCTGGCTGGAAGTGGCGGATATGGGCCTAAACCCTGTGGTGTCGGGTTCCGGTACGAATCTGAAGCTGATCGAGTACGCGGCAGCCGGCTTGCCGATCGTCAGTACCGCCTTCGGTGCGCGCGGCGTGGGCTTTTGCGCGGGGCGCGACTATGTCGAGGCGGGCGAAAGCACGTTTGCCGAAGGCCTTGTCGACATGCTGCGGCTCGACGAAGCGTCGCGCGACGCGATGATCCGTGAGGCGCGCTCGGCTGTCAAAGAGAAGGCCGACTGGCCGATGATTGCCCGAGCCTACTCGGACAGATTGACGAGTCTCGTCAAATGAGCGCGCTGGTGTGGCGATTGCCACGCCAGCAACGGTCTCGGGCGGCCGTACGACCCGACACCCTACAAAAACAGGTGGCCGATGGATGCGAGTCCATCTGGCTGCCCGACCAGCGCAATCTCGACGGCATCGGCATGGGTAACATGCTGCGATTGTTCCCGTTGGGCGACTTCGCGCAACAGACCATCGACCAGGTCATACGATTGGTCGAGAAAACCCAGTGCCTCGTGACACAGCGGACTCTCATGGGCCGTGAGTTTTGCAGGCGGATCTACCGGGGAGATTTTGGAGGACATGACAGAGCCTGTAACGGTCGAAGCCGCAGTTTAGCGCATTGGATGACGATTGAAATCAGTATTTCCATGACAGTCCGACCGACGCGCTGCGCACCGAATACGAGAAGATCGGAATCGAGTCCGTGACGCGTTGCGCCGACACTTGCGCATACGCCGACCACGCTTGCGACACTGGATACACGTAGCGAAGCGAGAAGGAGCGCAGTGTCTGTTGACGGGATTCGTTTCCGAAGAAGACGGTGTCGTACGGCGATGCATCTGCTTGCGTGCGTTGCTGATAGATCGCTTCGAGGCGCCCGCCGCGCAGCATGTCATAGTCGAGCTCGAAGTAGGTCGAATAACCGTGACGGCTGCCGCCCGGCCGGCCATTGTGCGGATGGTCCCACGACGGTCCGAACAGGAACAGCAGCGTCGTGCGTGCGCCGATCCTGGCATTGAGCGCCGCACGCGGTTCGGCGCGTAGCGAGTTGTAGGTCGAGTTGCCTGGGTAGACCATGTCGTCGATGGTCAGATCAAGCCCCGCGCGGGCGATCAGCCCAGTGAGCACGGTAGCCGGCGACCAGTAGCTGGCATGCCACACGACGTCGCGCTGATACAGGTGCGTGCCAAGCCACAGCGCGTCCACGACGAATTCATTGCCAAGCTGCCCGTTACGGAGTCCCGTCTGATGGGCGACTCCGAGTGTGGCGACGCGCTGATCGTATGCATGCTCGCGGCGGTACTGGCGGCTCATGAGGCCCGCAATGAGGCTCGCATTCTGCACGCCCGGAATCGGCACACCGCCTTGCAGCGACGATTCAACATACTGGTCACCGTGCGCGAGGCTGGACGGAGCCAGCAGCAGAGAATCGATCGGCGAACCGGGCGCGAAGTTCACGAGCGGATCGGACGGCCCGAAGTTCGCGTTCGACGTGACACCCACCCCGAGCGACGCCGCCGCTTGCGGATGCTTGACGTTCGGCACACAAGGCGAATCGCGATAGAACACGATGAGCTTGCGGATAGGCGCGGGCACGGCGAATTGCTCTTCGATGCGCGCCAGTGTTCGTCGCGTCAGGTCCCGTTCGCCGAGCTGGCAATAGAGCAGCGCGACGTCCAGCAGCGCACCCGCTTCGCGCGGATCGCGGCGTACCAGTTCGTTCAGCAGGCCGACTGCCGTCACGCGGTCGCCGTTGTCGATGGCGGCTTGCGCCTGCGCGCGCAGATCGTCGTTGATGACCTGGTCGAGCGACGCGTCCGCTACTTGCGCGTGCACGGAGGCGGACAGCAGCGCGAGCGCGCCTGCAACGCAGACGCCGCGGCGCAACCGCGCGAAGAAGCTGGAGCGAGGGCGGACCATAAGTGTGGATACGCGCTCTCTCAACCGTGCGGCGCGAGGCGTGCACCGTGCTCGGCGAGCACGTACAGCATTTCGAGCGACGCGTCCGCTACTTGCGCGTGCACGGAGGCGGACAGCAGCGCGAGCGCGCCTGCAACGCAGACGCCGCGGCGCAACCGCACGAAGAAGCTGGAGCGAGGGCGGACCATAAGTGTGGATACGCGCTCTCTCAACCGTGCGGCGCGAGGCGCGCGGCGTGCTCGGCGAGCACGTACAGCATTTCGGGGGTGGCCCGTCCGCGCAACGTCGTTTGCGCATAAGGATGCAGCTTGTGGCGGGTCACGGCTTTGGCGGTTTCCTCGCCAACGAGCAGATCGGTGCCCGCAATCTTCGCGTAGTCCTGCAGACGGGAGGCCACGTTGATCGCGTCGCCGATTGCCGTGTAGGACTGGCGTGTCGTGGAGCCGAGTTCGCCGACGACGGCGCTGCCCGTGTTGATGCCGATGCGCGCGCGCACCATCTGGTCGATGAGAAGCGGATCGTTCGCGAAGTTCAGTGCTTCCAGCTCTTTGAGCATCGCCAATGCGCAATCCATCGCGCGGTCGGCGTGATCGCTTTGTTCGAGCGGCGCGCCCCAGAAGGCCATGATTGCGTCGCCTATGTATTTGTCCAACGTGCCTTGCGTATCGTGCACGCAACGCGTCAAGCGGGTCAGGACCAGCTCGGTCATCGCGACCAGTTGCTCGGGGGTCATCTGTTCGGCGAGCCGGGTATAGCCTTCGATATCGACGAACAGCACCGAAATGTGCCGGCGTTCGGGCTTGAACGCAGTCAGCCCGTGCCGCCGAACGATTTCACGCAGCACGGTCGGCGGCAGATAACGGCTGAAGCGCTGCTCGAACGAGTGGATGGTCGCCTGTGACGAAATCCACTCGACGGGTGCCTGAATCGCGATGAACGCCGCGGCGGGAACGAGCGGCAGCGCGAGCAGATGCACCGCGACAAGCGACGTGCTCAGCGCGATGGCGAGCCACGCGGCCGTCGTGACGACGAGCGCGAGCAAGGCGGCCGGCGCGCGCGAGCGCCGAAACAGCAACGCGAACAGCACGATGGTGACGGCCGTCCAGGCGAGCGGAAGCAGTGCGGAAGCTGCCGGGAAAGTGCCGCTTTCCTGTGCGTCGAGTAGCCACGTGAGGATTTCCGCATGCACGACTGCGGCGGGAAGCCAGGCATCGACGGGTGTAGCGATATGGTCGGTCAGGCCGAGCGCCGATGATCCGACGATCACGTAGCGGCCGCGCAGCAGATCCGCGGGCGCGGTTCCCGTCAGCAGCTGCAGCGCGGGCACGACGTCGAATGCATGGCTGCCGTGCCGGAACGGAATGCGCAACGCGCCGCGCGAATCGACGGGCAGCGATGCGATCGACGGACCGCGCGATGCAGCGCCTTGCGCGCAATGCAGCATCTGCCACCCGAACATCGGATACAGTTCGCCCGCGTAACGGACGACGGGCGGAATGGCGCGTACGACGCCGTCGAAGTCCGCGAGCGGCGTCACGTGTCCCGCGCACACGGAAGGGTCCGCGAAGAAGTTGGCGACATAGCCGGTGGCGAGCGGCGGCGTCCACGAAACGGCAACGGGATTGCGCGGCGCGCTCACCCGTCCGGCACGCGGCGCATCCTCGTCGCGCGACAGGTCGAAGGCCTGCGCGAACACGAGCGGATAGCGCCGCGCGACGGCCAGCAGCGCCGCGTCGTCTTGCGGAGTCGATGCTTCGGGAAACAGGATGTCGAGGCCGACGGCCTTCGTCTGATAGCGATCGAAAAGCGTCTGCGCGAGACGGGCGATGAGCGCGCGAGGCCAGGGCCACGGCCCGACGATCTCGAGCGAATGCTCGTCGATGTCGACCAGCGTGACGCGCGCGTCGGGTTGCTGGACCTGCGTATGTGCCTGACGCCAGTCGTCGAGTGCGAACGCGAGGCGCGCATACGGCTGGGGTTGCCAGCCGGTGGCCAGCAGAGCCGAGAGCAAGGTGGTCAGGGCGAGAATCTTGAGGCGAACGCACTCCAGTTTCGAAGGGCGTGCTAGCGCGCCCACTGTGTCGCTCCCATCGCCGTCGTCTTTGAATCGATGTGCTGCATGAACAGATAGCCCGCCTGAGTGGCCGTTTTGCCCGCGAGCGCGCCGCTGATGGCCGCGGGCGACGCATAGTCGCTTCTGAGCTTGCCGTCGTCGAGCACCGCGCCGCGCCCCGCGATCGAATGCGTGGCGTCGTTCGCGCTCAGATCGAACTGCGTGGTGAAGGCGCGTTTGCCGAAGTCGATAGTGAGGCTCGCGTTGGAGATGGAGCCGGGCACGGCCGCGCCCGTCGATGCATTCAGAACATACGCAGCGGATGACTGCAGGCTGAATCCGAATACGCCTTGCACGGGCATCACCATGTCGGTCTGCGGCGTGCGCGTCATCGCGAACAGCGTGTTGATACCGACCTGGTCGCTGCCCTCTTTCAGCAGGGCATCGAGCGACGTGTCGGCGGGCTGAGCTGCGAGCGCGGCGAAACGGCCCCAGAAGATCTGCTGGGCTTCGGGCCTGGACGGCGCCGGCGGTGGCGTGGCGGGTGCGGGCGGCCCAGCGGGAGCCTGCGGTCCAGGGATCTTGTTCATGAACTGGAGTTCAAGCGGTGCGATGCCAACATCGCCCTGCGCTTGCCCTGTGACGGAATGCGCCGCGTTGTCCTCGTTTTTCTGCGTGGCCGCGCCTTGCGGCGTAACCACTGCGAGGCGGTTTTCGACCAGCAAAGGATGTGCACTGCCGCGATCGACCTGCAGCATCGAATTGCGCTGTTCCGCGAACAGCTGTGCAGCGGCGGGTCCTTCGCAGGGCCCGTTGCCGGACGACAGGCAACTGCCGCCGAGCGGCGTCATCACGATGCCGCCGCTGCGCACGTCGGCACGCGTGATGTCGCTCGAGGTGAAGACGGAAAAGTCCGTGCCGCGGACGCCGAGTGCCGCGACGGGCGTATTGAGCCGGTAGTGATCGCGTGCAGCCTGAGCACCTGCACCGGAAATCTCGCGCATGGTGCCCTTGTGCAGCACCAGTTTGATCACCGACTGCTTTGGTGCAGACCCGTCGTATTGAAAGTGCTCGAATGTCAGCGATGAATCGGGACGCACGCTGATGAAGCCGTGATCGACAGTCGCGATATAGACATAACCGTCTGCGCCCGTTTCAATCGTGTCGCCCTCGGCGATCATCCCGTCCCGTGCGATGGGGGCACTGTGCTGCGCGCTGAGTATTCGCGCGTTCCCCACGACAGCGACTGCATGGCCAACGATGCCATCTATCTTTTCGTTCCTCTGCGCGAGCGCGGTTGTGCATGCAACCGACAACGCAAGAGCCACTACTCTCAGATCAAAGCGTACGCGCATTTTTTCTTGTGTTCTGTACCGTGCCGGTCAGCACGATGGGTCCGCTTTCGATCTTAGCGATGTCACGGCGCCAAAGTGTGATGGCCGTCACAAACTCGCGCAGATGCGCTCATGAATGTGATGGCTGTCACAGATGTTGCCGTTCCTTACCACTATCGTGGCGATGTGTCAGAGACCAGGCGCACACATAATTAATGTCGATCGTAGATTCCAATAAAACCGACGGCGGTACGTTCAAGGCTATCGATCTTCTCAGGCGGCAAAAATTGCTTCGCGGCGTGTCCGACGAGGTGATCGAGGAGACCAGCCGGCACATTCGCTATCGCCGCTATAGCAAGCGAGATTTCGTCGTTCACAAGGGCGATTCGGGGTCCGCGCTGCTGCTGCTGATGTCAGGGCGGCTGCAGGTGATTGCGCTGTCGGAAGACGGGCGTGAAGTCGGGCTCAACTTCGTCGAGCCCGGAGATTATTTCGGAGAGCTATCGATAATCGATGGCGGACCGCGCTCGGCATCGATCATCGCTACGACGGAGTCGGTGGTCGGCTTCCTGCCGAAGCCGCAGGCGCAGGCGCTGTTTTATCGCAATCCCGCCGTCGTCGAGGCGCTTTTGCAGCGGCTGTGCAGGACGATTCGTCAGGCGTCGAACTACCGTTCGATGCTCGGCCTTACGCGCGCCTATTCACGCGTCTACTCCGTGCTCGAAGCATCGATGAAGAAATCCACGGGCGACATGCTGACGATCGAGAATCTGCCCAACCAGCAGGCGATCGCAATCATGGCCAATGTCAGCCGTGAAACGGTGTCGCGTGCGATCCGCTCGCTCGTCGACGGACGCGTGGTCGATCGCGACTATCGCAGGCTGATCGTGCGCAACGTGGATCTGCTCCGCAAGCTGGCGCGTGGCGAGGCAGAACTGCAGCTGCGCAAGGACACGCTGGAAGCGGGCGCATCGCCCGAACGGCGGTCGGCGTGAAGTGACGAGGCACGTTTGATGGACGGCTCACGCCGATTTTTAAGCACACTACGCCCGGGCCGGTCGATCTGGCGATCTGTCGGCAACTGAAATCATGCGTGTTTTACATTTCTACCGAACCTATCTGCCCGACACCATCGGAGGCGCGGAGCAGTCGATCTATCACCTGTGTCGCGCGGGTGCGGACATCGGCGTCGAGAACCGGGTTTTCTCGCTCACACGAAACCGCGACGCCCAGCGCATCGTTCAACTGGAAGGGCACGTGGTGGAGCGGGTGTTCAACCGGATGACGTTCGCTTCGGTAGAACTCTCATGGCGCGCATTGCAGACATTCGACCGGCTCGCGGCGCAGGCAGATGTCGTCCACTATCACTTCCCATGGCCGATGGCTGACATCGCGCATCTGGCGCGGCGCGTCGACCGCCCGTCCGTCGTCACGTATCACGCCGACATCCAGAGGCAGAAGGTTCTGCTCGCACTGTACCGGCCACTGATGCGGCGCTTTCTCGCGAGCGTCGACAGGATCGTCGCGACGTCGCCCAATTACGTGGCGACGAGCGAGGTGCTGCGCGAGTATCCCGGCAAGGTCGAAGTCGTGCCGCTCGGTCTTGGACGTGCCTATTACCCGGCGCCCGACGATGCACTGATGCAGGCCTGGCGCGAGCGGATCGGCACGCCGTTCTTCCTGTTCGTCGGCGTGTTCCGCTATTACAAGGGCCTGCCCGTGCTGATCGAAGCGATGAAGCGCACGGGCTATCCCGTCGTGTTCGTCGGCGATGGCCCGCTGGGTGCTGAAATCCGCTCGCTCGCCGTTATGGGCGGCGTCACCAACGCGCACTTCACGGGCGTGATATCGGAGGCCGACAAGATTGCCTTGATCGCACTCAGCCGGGCGATGGTGTTTCCATCGCCGAACCGTGCGGAAGCATTTGGGATGTCGCTGCTCGAAAGCGCGATGCTCGGCAAGCCGATGATCTCGTGCGAGATCGGCACAGGGACGAGCTACGTGAATCTTCACGAGGAAACAGGCATGGTTGTTCCGCCGAACGACCCCGACGCGCTTGCGAACGCGATGCGGCGCCTGTGGCAGGACGATCGTGCCGTCGAACAGATGGGGCGTCGCGCCGCATTGCGATTCGAGGACCGGTTCAGCGCGCATCGCACGGCCCAAAACTATCGGCGAATTTATGAAGCGGTGATGGCGGAGCACGGCGCGAACGCACCCGCTTCGGCCCCGCGCCAGGGACAACTGTCAAAACGCTACGAGGAACTCTCCGACGTGGCAACCGAGAGGCAATAATCAACATGAACCATCCGTCAGTTCCGGAATCCATTCGCGATGTGATTTCCGGCATGTCCGATGCCGCCGCAGCCAGAGCACCGCAGATCCTGCCCGTCGTGCTCGCGGGCGGGTCCGGGACGCGGCTGTGGCCGCTGTCGCGCGAAGCGTATCCGAAGCAATTGCTCGCGCTGATCGGCGAGCGATCGTTGCTCGAAATGTCCGTGTCGCGTCTGGACGGAATCGCGACCCCGCAAGCGAAACGCGGCGTGGTGGTGTGCGCCGATGAACATCGATTTCAGGTGGCGAGACATCTCGAAGCGAGCGCGCGGGAATGGCAGACGATCGTCGAGCCTGTCGCGCGCAACACGGCGCCTGCGCTCACGCTTGCCGCGCTGTACGCGACGGCTGACGGCGCGGACCCGGTGCTCGTCGTCACACCCGCCGATCACGCAATCGACGATGTGCCTGCCTTCGAGCGCGCCGTGCGGGGCGCCGCAATCCTCGCGCA
Source organism: Paraburkholderia bengalensis (assembly GCF_037126505.1). Lineage (NCBI taxonomy): Bacteria > Pseudomonadati > Pseudomonadota > Betaproteobacteria > Burkholderiales > Burkholderiaceae > Paraburkholderia > Paraburkholderia bengalensis. Next base: position 9,883 of record NZ_JACFYJ010000034.1, on the reverse strand, counting down.
GGAAGGGAAGGTCGTCACGCTGGGTGTCGTTCCCACTCGCGCGGAAACGGGATACGGCTATATCGAAACGGGCGCGGCTCTCGATAGCGCGGCGGGACATGGCGCGCGCGCACTGGCGCGCTTTGTCGAAAAGCCCACTTGCGAGACGGCGGAAGCGTTTGTCGCGTCCGGCAAGTACTGGTGGAATGCGGGTATTTTCGTCGTGCGCGCATCGGTCTGGCTCAATGCGATCGATAAGGCGCACCGCGATATCGCGCACTCGTGTCACATGGCCTGGATGCGGGCGACGAGGGAAGGCGACGCGTTGCGTCCGGATGCAGAGCGCCTCGCGACATGTCCGAGTGATTCGATTGATTACGCCGTCATGGAGCGCCTTGCCGATTGCGGAATCGACGGAGCCGTTGTGCCGCTCGAAGCAGGATGGAACGATGTCGGCGCATGGGATGCCGTGTGGGACATTCTTCCAAAAGACGACGCAGGCAACGTTACGCGAGGCGACGTGCTGCTCGCGAATGCGTCCAGAACCTACGCACACTCGGAAGACCGGCTGATTGCGTGCGTCGGAACAACGGACCTCATCGTCGTGGAGACGGCCGATGCTGTTCTCGTCGCCGATCGCCGGCATGCTCAGGAGGTCAAGGCGATCGTCGGCGGCATTCGCAAGCGAGAACGGACGGAAGCCGCGCATCATCGCAAGGTGCAGCGTCCCTGGGGCTACTACGATTCGATCGACAAGGGTGCGCGTTATCAGGTCAAGCGCATCGTGGTGATGCCGGGCGCGACATTGTCGCTCCAGCTGCACTACCACCGCTCGGAACACTGGATCGTGGTGAGCGGTACGGCACGCGTCACACGCGGCGAGGAAACGTTCGTGCTGGAGGAGAACCAGTCGACTTATGTGCCCATCGGCGTGAAGCACCGGCTCGAGAATCCGGGTCGCGTGCCGCTCGAAATGATCGAGGTGCAATGCGGCTCTTATCTCGGGGAAGACGACATCGTGCGCTTCGACGATCGGTATGGGCGCCAGTGACGGATACGGGCGTTCGCGCTATGAGGCACGGCGAAGCGTGAATTCATGAACAGTTGCCGCCATGTGTCTGGAATTGCGTGTCAACAATCATTCATTCAGGTGATTTAATGGATTCGTATCGGGATCTGGTCGCGCGGATGGCGCAGCTGGAAGTGGAAATCGAGAAGTCGCGTAAGGCAGAGACCGCCGCTGCGATAGACGATATCCTGCAGAGGATGGTGGAATATGGCATTACGCTGGATGACATCGGCCAGCGCGCGAAGCAGGGCGTCCAGCGCGCTCGCGCGCGAGTGATGCCGAAATACCGCGATCCGGTGAGCGGAGAAGAGTGGTCAGGACGCGGCAAAGCCCCGAGATGGATACGGGATCATGCCGACCGTGCCCGCTTTTTGATCTGACAGGCGGGCGTTATCGTTGCCGATAGCTCGCAACATCGCGTCTGTCGATGGCGGCGCGGGCTGCGTTTCGATAGGTACGCCGACGATTGCAACGTCTACGTCGTAGCGAAGGCGCTGGTCAGCGGATGATGGCGCGGCCGACAGGCTGCCATGCCGGCCGCCTCTAGCTAAAGGTCAATAAATCGAAGGGCGCCGTCGCGCGCCCCCGAAGCACGCGGGAAGTTTCAGGCTTTACCTCGCGCGAAACGTAATTCCGCCTGCCTGCTGGAGACGTGCATCACCATTTCAGCACGCGTGTTCACACTCATCCCGCATCCCAGCTCGCCCGCAAAGCCAAACTGCACCGATCCGCCGACGAAACGCGGTACATGTGTGCGACAGGCAACAAACACGCAAGCGCGATGCGTGCGAAAAATCAGACATTGCACACCCTGCGCGCCCACGACGAAAGAACTGGGCGACCCGCTCATCAGCGGATTGGGATCGTAAGTTCCGCCGACCCGGCCGTTTGCATCAACTTCGATCTTCAGCATGTGGATGGCATCGCGCACAACAGCTTAGGGTTTTTGGCATGTCTGCTGATATGAGATCCGTCCAGCGGTTCCCCGCACCGTGCACGCGTTGCGGCGGCATGCTGTATCAGCATGTCGCGTTCTGCCCGTATTGCGGCATCAGTCAGCCGCTCGCGGGCGCGCAGCCGAGGCGCGCGGAAACCCAGCTACGGGCAGTCAGGAAGCCGCCGTCGCCGGTCGCCGATATCGGTCACGACGACACTTCTGCGCCCGAAATCCGCTGGTCCGATTTCCCGGAAACGCTGCCCGACATGCAACGGCCGTTCTGGCGAAGATCGACGCGTCGCATCGTGACGGGCGGTGCGATCGCGCTCGTGTTGATCGTCGCGCTCGCCTGGTTCGGCGTTCAGCGCTTTGGCGCCGGCCACCGGAACGATGACTTTGTCGAACCGGTGAAATCGGGCATGAGCGGCACGAACAGCGCGTTGCCGTCCAACACGGTGTCCTTAGGCGTGGACGCATCTGCGCGCACGAACAATCCCGCTGCGATGACGGGTGCAGGCCCCACCTCGACGCAAAATGGCAATGACGTGTCTGCCGCATTGGGCACCGCACGCGCCAGTCTCGGGCAGAAGAATCTGACGGCGGCGAAGGCGGCCGTCGCTGAGGTGCTGGCCGTTGCGCCTCGCGATGCCGACGCGTTGCGGATGCAAAGCGACATCGCGGATCGCGAGAACGAGCGCGATGCTGCATTGCGCGTCGCGGCCATCTGCGCAAAGGATGGGCTCTGGACTTGCGTGGTGAAGCAGGCGAATCAGGCGCTGGCCGTCGACACAAGCAGCAAGGAGGCGCAGGTTCTGCTCGAGCACGCAATCGTTTCCAATGGCTGGAGGCCGGCTTCGGACAGCGAACCCGCGCGCGCGGCCGCGCCCTCACGGCGCGGGCAGCCGCAGACGCAGCAGCGTGTCGCGAAGAATGTGGCGATATTGCCGACACTGCCGCCGTTGCCACCCGGCACACCTAGCGACAGCGCGACTCGCTCAAGCGCAGATGCCGAGACTCCTCGCACGCAAGCCACAGTCGATCCGTATCCCCCTGCGTCTGTCTCTACTGGCGATGGCGGCGATGCCAATGCGCCCGGCGTTCAACAGTAAAGAACCCGCACGAGGCGCGTTCTACGCGGGATGTACGCAGCGCTCGCTAGATTTCCCAATCCCATTGCTGTTCCTCGCGTTGTTCTGCCGCGAGCCGACGGCTACCTTCCTGGGAAATGACCACATGACTGGACGCTTCGATCGGCATGAGAACGGCTTTCTCGATGCGCGGATTCGAAGGCGGCTTTTGCCTGGCTTCTTTCACGTAGTCCGAAAGAGACTGAAATCGACGTACGGCATGGATGGAGTTGGTCATGATTTCACCCAGGAAGCTTCACGATGTTCTGCGTTGTTTCACTCACCGGCGATGCTTCGGGCAGTCTAGGCGCGCGCTACCAGAGGGGCTGTACGCCGTCGCACAGAACAGTGCGCAATGCGTCTCGGCATGAATGAACGGCGGATGCGCTCGTGGAGAAATGAGCGATCGTTTTCCTGAACTCGATTGGCGTACTGAAGCGCCGCGCGACAAGACTTGGCCTACGCAGTGCAAGCGATCAACCGGTTCTATCCAGGATCTCGTTCGCCAGTTCGACCTCGCGCGAGAACGATCCTTCGTCGGATGCCTTGGCGGTCTGAACCCGGCGACTATGCGAATTCCTGTGCTTGCGCACGCTGTTGCTCAGCTCGGAGATGATTTCCGACGCGGCGTGAATGATCTGGTTGAAATCGAAACCGGCATTGGTCATTTCGCGGTAGAACGATTTCGCGAGGATCTTGGCGATCTGATTCGTGTTCTGCGCCGATCCCGCGATGATTTCCCGCACGGTCTTTTCCGACGACCGGGTCAACGCCGCCTGCGTGAAGCGGGATTTCATCAACTGCTGGATCTGATTGGCGTGAAGTGCCTTCACGACCAGTAAGGTGAGGTTTTCCAGCAACCGCAGATCATCGGCGCTAAAGCACGACTTGTGCAGCGGCTGATGCGCGTGGACGATCCCGATGGTCTTTCCCCGCAGGAGCAGCGGAGCGCAGATGCTGTCGCCAGGGTGTGGCCTGGCAACTGCTTCGATCGTGGTCGCATCAACGGCAACAGTCGCAGGTTCGAGGACCATGGCGAATGGACCACGAGCGGCGCTTTCACGAACATTCAACACGTCGGAGCCGCCGGTGTCGCCGAAGCCGACGCGCTGGTTGAGACCGGTTTCGGCGGCCTGTCGTTGGTTCAGCAAATGGATCGCGCAATGGCGCGCATCCAGTGTCTTCGCGACGATGGAGGACAGTTCAGACAGGAGTTCGTCCGGGCTGCTCGCGTATCCTATGTCGCCAAGCGGCTCACAGATTTTCACGCTATCCGAGTTATGCATCGCTCTTCCCCAGGATTTGAATCGGACGCGCGCTCGCGTGGCATGCGCAAGGCCGCCCAACACGGCTGCCTGCGATCGATGACGATGGACCTGACCGATTTAACCAACAAAACGGCAGGCCTTAAGTTCGTGCCACCACATTGCGCCCCGTTTCGACCGGCAGTGCCTTTCGGGACGACCCCAGCGTGCATGAGCGGGCGCCTTCTGGACCTCGCCAGACAGTGTTTTCATAGAAAAAACATAGGGTTACGCCAATTTAGATAATTCGCCCATACCTCCTTGAATTTGTAATTGCCCGTCCATATAATTAGCACTCACTGCACGAGAGTGCTAACAACATCGCCGGTTGGCCCCCGCCAGCTGGTATTACCTCAGCGTTGTTCTCAGTCCCATTCAAGAGAGGATCTATCCATGAACCTTCGTCCTTTGCATGATCGCGTGATCGTCAAGCGTCTGGATCAGGAAACCAAGACCGCATCGGGCATCGTGATCCCCGACGCAGCAGCAGAAAAGCCGGATCAAGGCGAAGTGCTGGCCGTCGGCCCGGGCAAGCGTGACGACAAGGGCAACCCGATCGCGCTCGACGTGAAGGTCGGCGACCGTGTCCTGTTCGGCAAGTACGCTGGCCAGACCGTCAAGGTCGACGGCAGCGAACTGCTGGTGATGCGCGAAGAAGACATCATGGCCGTTGTCAACAAGTAAGTACTTGTTCCGGTTCATCATTCTCAAGAATTCAAGGAGTTAGAAGATGGCAGCTAAAGACGTCGTATTCGGCGATTCCGCCCGTGCCAAGATGGTCGAAGGCGTGAACATTCTCGCCAACGCAGTGAAGGTCACGCTGGGTCCGAAGGGCCGCAACGTGGTGCTCGAGCGCAGCTTCGGCGGCCCGACGGTCACCAAGGATGGTGTCTCGGTGGCGAAGGAAATCGAGCTGAAGGACAAGCTCCAGAACATGGGTGCGCAAATGGTCAAGGAAGTCGCTTCCAAGACCAGCGACAACGCCGGCGACGGCACGACGACGGCAACGGTTCTGGCGCAGTCGATCGTTCGCGAAGGCATGAAGTACGTCGCATCGGGCATGAACCCGATGGACCTGAAGCGCGGCATCGACAAGGCCGTCGCAGCAGCAATCGAAGAGCTGCGCAAGATCAGCAAGCCCTGCACGACGAACAAGGAAATCGCGCAAGTCGGCGCGATCTCGGCGAACAGCGACACGTCGATCGGCGATCGCATCGCTGAAGCGATGGACAAGGTCGGCAAGGAAGGCGTCATCACCGTTGAAGACGGCAAGTCGCTGCAAGACGAACTCGACGTCGTCGAAGGTATGCAGTTCGACCGCGGCTACCTGTCGCCGTACTTCATCAACAACCCGGACAAGCAAGTCGCCGTTCTGGAGAACCCGTTCGTGCTGCTGCACGACAAGAAGGTCTCGAACATCCGTGATCTGCTGCCGGTTCTCGAGCAAGTCGCGAAGGCTGGCCGTCCGCTGCTGATCATCGCTGAAGACGTCGAAGGCGAAGCGCTGGCTACGCTGGTCGTCAACAACATCCGCGGCATCCTGAAGACGGTTGCTGTCAAGGCTCCGGGCTTCGGCGACCGTCGCAAGGCCATGCTCGAAGACATCGCTATCCTGACGGGTGGCCAGGTCATCGCTGAAGAAACGGGCCTGACGCTCGAAAAGGCGACGCTGCAAGAGCTGGGTCAAGCGAAGCGCATCGAAGTGGGCAAGGAAAACACGACGATCATCGACGGCGCTGGCGAAGCAGCGAACATCGAAGCGCGCGTCAAGCAAGTGCGCACGCAGATCGAAGAAGCGACGTCGGACTACGACCGTGAAAAGCTGCAAGAGCGCGTGGCCAAGCTGGCCGGCGGCGTGGCAGTGATCAAGGTCGGCGCAGCGACCGAAGTCGAAATGAAGGAAAAGAAGGCACGTGTCGAAGACGCACTGCACGCAACGCGCGCAGCTGTGGAAGAAGGCATCGTGGCTGGCGGCGGTGTTGCACTGATCCGTGCACGCAGCGCAATCGCTGGCGTGAAGGGCGACAACGCTGACCAGGACGCAGGTATCAAGATCGTTCTGCGCGCAATGGAAGAGCCGCTGCGCCAGATCGTCACGAACGGCGGCGAAGAAGCCAGCGTCGTGGTGGCAGCAGTTGCTGGCGGCACGGGCAACTACGGCTATAACGCAGCAACGGGCGAGTACGGCGACCTGGTGGAAGCCGGTGTTGTCGACCCGACGAAGGTGACGCGCACGGCACTGCAGAACGCAGCTTCCGTTGCTGGCCTGCTGCTGACGACGGACGCCGCCGTCTGCGAACTGCCGAAGGAAGATGCACCGATGCCTGGCGGCATGCCCGGCGGCATGGGCGGCATGGGCATGGACATGTAATTCCAGGCAACTGGATGGCATGCGGGAGGCGCGTCGAAAGGCGTGCTTCCCAAAAGAAAAACCCGCAATGCGGGTTTTTTTATGCGCGCGGAAATCGTGAAAAAAATTGCGCGGCATTCGCGCCGCGCAATCTTCAATTGAATCTTGATTTAGACGGAAGCCGCATGTCACGGCTTCGTTTCATTTCAGTGCCGCGCTTCGCCCGGCGACGTATCCGATCCGCCCGCGATAGGCACTTCGTCCTCGCTGCTTCTCGCCCAGAAGAACCGGTCGGGAAGATAAGCGCCCATGCCCGGCCGGAACGCCGCCTGGGTGGCCTGGAACAGATACTCCTGCGCTTCGCGCACCGCTTCGGCGGGTTCCTGGCCATTGGCGAGCAGCGCGGCAATCGCGGCGCCAAGCGTGTCCGTGATGCCCATGATCCGCTGCTGCCCGCGGTCCCACATGTCCTGCCGCACCTGGCCGTCCTCGCTGAACAGCGTGTTGACGAGCCTGTGCGTGCCCGTCTCCGTCGACAGGATGTATTCGCAGCCTTGCGACAGCAGATGCGAGATTGCGGCGTCGAGCGTCGGCGCCTCGGCGTCGCCGTCTGGCTGCGCGAGCGCGAGCAGCGCAGCCGTGTCGGCGACGAGCAATGTGGTTTGCGGCGCGAGCAGGTCCGCAATGGCTTCGCGCAGTTCGTCGGCGGCGAGCACGTGTTCGTCGTCGAGCGTGAAGTCGGGTGCGAGGATGAGCGGAATGTCGTCGTAATCGGCGACGACTTCGGCAATCGCGCTGACCACTTCGGCGCGCGTCGCGGCCCCGACCTTGAAGGCGGCAATGGGCATGTCTTCCAGCAGCATCCGCGCCTGGGTTGCGACGACTTCGGGATCGAGCCCGGTCACTTCGTCGCAGCTCGCCGAGTCGCGCACCGTATAGCCGGTCAGCACGGACACACCGTGGCAGCCCATGCTGGCAAGCGTCATCAGGTCGGCTTGCAGGCCGGCGCCGCCCGTCGGGTCGGACAGGCCGAAGGTGAGAACGATCGGAGGGGTGTCGCTGGCCATGAAATCGTATGGATCGGTGAGCAAAAATATCGATGAGCCGGGCTTGCGCTCGTTGCACGCGCCGTGCGGCCCGGCAAACGGCTCAATTATGCGGCCTTATGCGCGGCTGAGGCATTATTTCGCATCTGTCGGCGGGCCGCGCCACACATAACGCTGCCAGCCGGATGTGCCGACGGCGCTCGGACCCCTCATCCGCTAGGCATGGGGGCGGCAACACGGTACCATCATGGCTCCCGTTTCCACGGACTTTTCGACGCGACTCAAGAATGGAATACAAGAGCTGGATGTGCCTGATCTGCGGCTGGATCTACGACGAACAAGCCGGTTTGCCAGATGAAGGAATCGCGCCGGGCACGCGCTGGGAAGATGTTCCCATCAATTGGACCTGTCCCGAGTGCGGCGCGCGCAAGGAAGACTTCGAGATGGTGGAGATCTGATCGATCCATCCGGTTTGGGTGGCGAGCATGGCACGCCCGCCGCGCGAACGCAGTCGATCCGTAATGAATCGAATTCGCGCGGAACGGAACGTCCGCGCTGACAGCTTGTCGCAAGATTGCTTGTCACCGAGCTTTTCCCGCGGTTCATGGCGTGGCAGGAGCGGCAGATGCTTTTCGCATGCGACGCAACTGACGAATGCGGGGCACGTGCGCCGTCGTGCGGAGCGTCCGTCGCGAGTAGTTGTGATCCGGGCGCAGTCTCCGCTGTTGCAATGACGTTTCCGGAATTGCCTGACGTTGTCTGAGAGAGCCGCACCGCTTCTTTTGCGCGGTCGCTGGCTCTGCAGTTGCTTACTTTCGCCAATCGGCGGTTTGGGCGGCGCCGTCATGTGCCGCGTGAATGCCGGCGTTTCCGCAGCCTGCCCATGACTCTTCGATCCGCATCGCCCGATACGCTCGACGCTTTACCGAACCCCCGTGGCGGCGCCGTGCGTCCCGCGGAGCAGGCCATCGCGGACGCACTCGACGCGTTCGAGCAGCGTCGTGACATGACGGCGCAACTGTTGACGGCGGGGCGCGCACTACGCGAAGCGGGCTGGATCTCCGCGCAGCGTTTCACCGACGCGCTCCTGCTCGTGTCGCCGATGGCCGCCAGCGGGCTTGCCGAAGAGGCGCCCGCGCGCGCCACGTTCGGCGCGGCACTGCGCGCGTTCCGCGCGTCGCTCGAACGGCGCAATTTGCGAGAACTCGGCTGTTCGACCGCGCTTTTCTCGCACTATCGCGCGCTCAGCACACATATCGCGCAACATACGCCGGGCTACAGCGTGACGTTCGAAGACGTCGCGCTCGCCGGTCGGCCGATTCCGCCTGTGTCACTGCGCTCGCAAAACGCCGCGCGACTCGCGCAACTGCGCGCCCGCTACGAGCAGGCGCTGCTGCCCGTGCTGCGCTCGAAGGGCGACGTAAGCACGAGCGCGGTGGCGGCCGTCGTCCACGCTGCCGTCGACGATCTCGACAACTGCCTCGCCGAACTGACGGGCCCTGATCCTTACGATTTCTGGCGGCTTGCGTCGGCGTGCGCGCGCGCGTTGCGCTCGGGCGGGCGCGCTGTAGAAGATGTCGACACGCGCCGCTTCTATGCGCGCTGCAACATCGCGCTGGCGGACGAGGAACGCGGCATTCCCCTTGCGCCGCGCTCGCTGGTGCGCTCGACGCTCGCGCTGTTGTGGCGCGACTATGCGCTGTTCGGCGCCGCCGCCGAGGACACCGACCACGTCGAACTGTTGCGCGATTACGGCCTGACGGCCGACTGGCATATCGCGGGTACACAGGCATCGGAGATGTTGTGGGAAGCGGGCGCGCATCAGGCGGAGACGCTCGCGGCGCACGTCGGGATGACGCGCGAACTGGGCGTGCTGACGGTCAACGCCAACGCATACGAAGATTTTCTCCAGACCGCCGACGCCGCGATCGCCGCGCTCACCGATCACGCGCGTGCCGCCGGCAATCCGCAGAAGGCGGACCCCAGCGCCGCGCTACAGGCGGGCGACGCTGCGTACCGGCTGGGCGCGGCCGCGTCGGCGCTCGGGCTCGGACCAGATGGGCTGGCTCGC